>JAIOOZ010000344.1 GCA_021414185.1 Betaproteobacteria bacterium | reverse complement strand
CGCCAGTGCATCGCGGCAGCTTTCGGTGACGACGCATTTCTGCAGCCGACCATCGACCCGGCGCTGAAGTCCGCCAAGGTTTGCTTCAATCCGTTTCCCGATGCCATGCGGCGCAGCGATCCCGCAGTCAACAAATTGTTTCGCGAACGATTGCTCGCCGAATACGGGTTTCGCATTTCGGGCGGCGGTATCGGGCCGAATGGACTCACGCGCGCGCCCGATCCGCAGGCGGCGGCGTTTCCCGAAGGCCTGATACCCAATCGTGATCCCGCCACGCTCGCGCCGGCGCCGTTCGGCTGCGCCCAGCGTGCCGATGCCTGCGTCTGGAATTCGGTCGCGCAGATGGACGAGTTGGTCGCGGCCATGCAGGACCTCGCGCACAAGATGAAGACGTAGGTCATCTTGAAAATACAAAAGCTACAATCAGCCGCCGATGAACGCAGATAAACGCAGATAACACCTCAAAGCCGCCTCCAGCCAAAGTTAAATATTTTGATTCATCTGCGTTCATCAGCGTTTATCTGCGGCTTCAAACTGTTTTGAGTTCGCTTCGCCTAAAGTTATTCAATTCGTCGATACTTACGCAATGAAGAAATCCGCACCCAAACCCCTGATTTGTGTAACCGCCAATGAAGCGGCGTCCGCTGCATGCGACCGGCGTGCGCAACGTCAACTCGCTGCTGAAAATGGTGGACTGCGTTCCCGTGCTGATGCCGCCGGTGGGCGCGGCAGTCGATATCGACGAACTGGTGGCGCGCATGGATGGCTTCGTGCTGCCCGGCGGGCGCGCGAACGTCGAACCGCATCATTACGGCGGGCCGGAGTTTCCGCCCAACGAGCCGATCGATCCCGGCCGCGATGCCATCGTCCTGCCGCTGGTGCGCGCCTGCATCGCTGCGCGCGTGCCGGTGTTCGGCATCTGCCGCGGCATCCAGGAAATCAACGTCGCGCTGGGCGGCTCGCTGCATTACCGCGTGCACGAAGTGCCCGGCAAAAAAGACCACCGCAGGCCGCGTCACGAAGACGCAACGCAGGAAGAGGTCTTCCGCCTCAACCACATGGTCAAGCTGACTGCGGGCGGCCTGTTCCAGAAGCTGACAGGCCATGACGAGATGATGGTCAACTCATTGCACGGGCAGGGCGTCGATCGCCTGGGCAAGGGGCTGGTTGTGGAAGCGACGTCTCCCGATGGCGTGATCGAAGGCCTGCGCTATGACGATGACAGGCAGTTTATCGTCGGCGTGCAGTGGCACGCTGAATGGCAGCCGGAAGAGCATGCGTTGTCGGCCGCGCTGTATACCGCGTTCGGGAAGGCGGCGAGCGCCCGCGCGGCAGCGCGCTGATCAACCGCAATGCGGCTCATCGTTGCACGTTACGCGCCAGCGCCTTCCGCTATCACCGTCGTGCGATGCATGAGCCGCGGTGTTGATGAGGGGTAATCGAAGGTCGCCTTGTGCTGGGTGGAGCAGTCGTCCCACATTACGAGGTCATTCTTGCGCCATTGGTGCAGGTAGGTGAATTCGGGCTTCGTGCAATGCGCTGTGAGCTCGGCGATCAGGTCGCGGCTCTCGTCTTCAGGCAGGCCGAGGATGCGCACGGTGTAGCCTTCGGTCACGTACAGGCATTTGCGGCCGTTCACCGGGTGCACGCGCACCAGCGGGTGGACGGCTTCCGGTTCGGATTTCATCGCGGCGTTGTAGTCCTTCTTCAGGCCGGATTCGAGGGTCTTGCTCAGGCGCTGCATGATGCTGTGCAGCGCCTGCAGCCCGTCGAGACGTTTTTTCATGGCCTGGGGCAGGGCGTCGTAGGCGGCCGAGGAGCTGGCGAAGTTGGTGGCGCCGAGCACGCGGCCATCGACGACCGGCACTTCCAGCGCGCGCAGCGCGGAGACGGCGTGCGGGTTCGCAAGATAAGCGCCATCGGTGTGCCAGAAGATGCCCGCATCGTAGCTACCAATATGTTTGCCGTCCTTCTTGA
>JAIOOZ010000284.1 GCA_021414185.1 Betaproteobacteria bacterium | reverse complement strand
GGGATTGCTGACGTTCATCGGCGCAACAACGGAGAACCCGTCATTCGAAGTAAATAGCGCCTTGTTGTCGCGTGCAGCCGTATACGTATTGCAGCCGCTTTCCGAAGCGGACCTGGTATCGCTGCTGCAACGCGCTCTCAAGCAATGCAGCCAGCCGCTGGAATTAAGCGATGCCGCACGCGATTTGATCGTCGGTTATGCGGATGGCGACGCGCGGCGCTTGCTCAACATGGTTGAGCAAATCGATACGGCCGCCGCGGCGGCAGGAAGCGCGCAGGTGGAAGAGGTGTTGGTCCGCAATGCACTGACGCAAAGCCTGAACCGTTTTGACAAAGGCGGCGACCAGTTTTACGACCAGATTTCTGCCTTGCACAAATCGGTCCGCGGCTCATCTCCTGATGCGACCTTGTACTGGCTCTGCCGCATGCTGGATGGCGGGGCAGATCCGCTATACGTGGGCCGCCGGATAGTGCGTATGGCTGCGGAGGACATCGGGCTTGCCGATCCGCGCGCGCTGCGCATTGCGCTGGATGCGTGTGAAACCTATGAGCGCCTGGGCAGTCCGGAAGGCGAGCTCGCTCTGGCCGAAGCAGCACTGTATCTGGCGATTGCTCCCAAGAGCAATGCAGCGTACACGGCTTATAACGCGGCGCGCGCGATGATTAAAGACGATAAATCGCGGCCGGTCCCCGAGCATTTGCGCAATGCGCCGACGCGGTTGATGAAAGATCTGGGTTACGGCCGCGACTACCGTTATGCGCATGACGAAACCGATGGCTACGCGGCAGGGGAGAATTATTTCCCTGAGGGTATGACGCAACCGCATTTTTACCGACCGACCGAACGCGGGTTGGAAGCGAAGATCCGCACCAGGTTGGCCGAGTTGCGCGAGCGCGACGAGGCTGCCAACCGCAAGAAGTAGCGCCTACTTTCGGTAGCAGAAATGATGCGCGGCGCTCAGTCAGCGCGGATGTTGGCTTCCTTGATGACACGCGCCCACTTGGCGGTTTCGGATTTCATGAACGCACCGAATTCTTCTGGCGAACTGCCGACCGGATCGGCGCCCTGCGCGCTCAGGCGTTCCTTGATGTCCGGGCTCAGGAGGATCTTGACGATTTCGCTGTGCAGGCGGGCCACCACTTCGCGCGGAGTGGCCGCGGGCAGCACGAGGCCGAACCAGTTGACGACCTCGTAACCTTTCAGCGTCTCGCCAACGGTAGGGACGTCCGGCAGCACCGGCGTGCGCTTCGGTCCGAGTGTGGCCACTGCGCGCAGGCGGCCGCTTTTTACATACGGCAGCCCCTGCGTCAGGCTGTCGCATGTCAGCGGCACCTGACCGCCCAGCACATCGATGAAGCTGGGCCCGCTGCCTTTGTACGCGATATGCACCAGCTTCACGCCGGCCATCGAATTGAAGAGTTCGGCGGCCAGATGTGGTGCGCCGCCGCTACCGCTCGATGCGTAATTGATCTGGCCGGGGCGGGATTTGGCAAGATTGATCAGGTCCTTGACCGTTTTCACCGGGAAGGAGGGGTGCGTGTACATCATGAATGTCACCGCAACCGCCTGCGTCAACGGCGTGAAGTCACGGGTGACATCGAATGGAATTTTTGGAAAAAGCAGCGGGTTGACGCTCAGATTGCCGAGGGTGCCCATGAACATCGTATGCCCGTCGGGCGCGGACTTGGCCGCAAGGTCGGTGCCGAGTATGCCCGAGGCGCCGGCGCGATTGTCGACGACAACCTGCTGTCCCAGTACTTCGGAGAGTCGGGGGCTGATCGTGCGCGCGACTATGTCCGTGCCGCCGCCGGGCGGAAACGCCACGATGATGCGTACCGGTTTGGTCGGGAAAGATTGCGCGAACAATGCGCCTGGCGTGCACGCGAGCGCTGTCATTATGGCGAAAACGGGTAGCCGTTGCATGCTGGTGTCCTCCGGTCTGTGCGCAGCTCTTGCCGGCGGCGCGGTTCTGGGTTTTGTGCCCGACTCTAAGTTGCCGCGCGCGGCCGTGTCAATACGCTGGCCGGGCACTGCAATCTCCGCGATAATAACCGCAATTTCGGGTTAATCGCTTGCTATAACGGGGTTGTAATGCTGGATATTCAATTGTTGCGCAATGATCTGCCGGGCGTCGCCGCACGGCTCGCCGACCGCGGCATGACGCTGGATACGGCGGGGTTCGAGCGCCTGGAGAGCAACCGCAAAGCGGTGCAGACGCAGACCCAGGAGCTGCAGGCAAAACGCAACCAGCTCTCCAAGCAAGTGGGGCAGGCGAAAGCCAAGGGTGAAGACGCCTCTGCGCTGATGGCTGAAGTGACGGCGCAGGCGGACAAGCTCAAAGCACTCGAGCAAGAGCTGGAAAAAGCGCAGGCGGAACTCGACGGGTTTCTCGGTGTAATTGCGAATCTGCCGCACGCCAGCGTACCCATCGGCAAATCGGCCGACGACAATGTGGAGGTTCGGCGCGTCGGCGAGCCGCGCAAGTTCGATTTCAAGGCGAAAGACCACGTCGACCTTGGCGCGGGCCTCGGGCAAATCGATTTCGACACGGCGGCGAAACTCGCCGGCGCCCGCTTTGTGGTGCTGAAGAACCAGATTGCGCGCATGCACCGGGCGCTTGCGCAGTTCATGCTCGACGTGCACACCCAGGAGCACGGCTATACCGAGGTCTACGTGCCGTACATGGTCAGCGAGGAGTCCGCCAACGGCGTGTCCAGTTTCGCTAAATTCAAGGACGATTTGTTCAAGCTTGAGGGGCGCGATCTGTACCTGATCCCGACGGCCGAATATCCGGTCACCAACTTCGTGCGCGGCGAAATTCTCTCCAGCGAGTCGCTGCCGCTGAAATTCGTTTGCCATACGCCGTGTTTTCGCAGCGAGGCCGGTTCTTACGGCAAGGACACGCGCGGCATGATACGCCAGCACCAGTTCGACAAAGTCGAACTCGTGCAGATCGCGCACCCGTCGAAGTCGTACGAACTGCTGGAGGAACTCACGGGGCACGCCGAAACGATATTGAAGCGGCTTGATCTGCCGTACCGCGTGATGGCGTTGTGTACGGGCGATATGGGGTTTTCTTCCGCCAAGACCTACGATCTCGAAGTGTGGCTGCCGGGGCAGAATGCATACCGCGAAATTTCCTCCTGCAGCAATTTCGAAGCATTCCAGGCGCGGCGTATGCAGGCGCGGTTTCGCGGCGAGAAGGGCAAGCCCGAGCTCGTGCACACGCTTAACGGTTCAGCATTGGCGGTTGGCCGTACGCTGGTCGCGGTGTTGGAGAATTACCAAAACGCCGATGACAGCGTGACGGTTCCCCTGGCGCTGCGCCCATACATGGGCGGGCTGGAAAAAGTCTCCTCCTAGCCGCGACGGCTGACCCCCGTCCGCGAGTCTGCTAAAATACGCGCCTCCGGAGAGGTGGCAGAGCGGTTGAATGTACCGGTCTCGAAAACCGGAATCCGGGCAACTGGATCGTGGGTTCGAATCCCACCCTCTCCGCCATAAAACATGCCCCTCGCGGGGCATTTTTTATGGCGCAGCGGGGTGTGTGGACGAACCCGGCGGGTTCGACTAAGCGAGCACCGCTCGCTTGGACGCGCGCCACCTTCTGCTCGCGACATGTATCAAAAATCACCTCATCGCGTGGCAACGCACGTTAAGCGCGCGGTCCCGCGCTTCGGCGCGGGATGGCGGTACCGCCCTGAGGTGAGACCGACACAATCCCACCCGGTTTGCTAGCTCCTATAGCAATTGGATTTTTGCGAGTCATGTAATTTTCTGTGATTTTCAGAATGCTGAATGATGGCATCATACTGGCCTAACATTCCTGTTCTGGGCTGGAGGTTTAGGAGATGCAGATGAAGATTGCGGTCTGGGGAAGCGGGGCAATCGGTGGAGTAGTGGGCGCCGGTATGGCAGCCGGCGGTGAGGACGTGCTGCTGGTCGATGTCGTGCCAGAGCACGTCGATGCAATGAACAAAAATGGCCTGCTTATCAAGTCTGCCGATGGCGAGCAACGGATTCCCGTTCGCGCGGCACTGCCGTCGCAGGTCAGCGGGAAATTCGATTTCATTTTTCTGGCAGTCAAGTCGCAACATACGCATGCTGCGCTCGACGCGATCATGCCGTTTATGAAGCCGGATTCTGTAGTTATTTCTCTGCAACGAGCCGCACATCGCCAAGCGTATCGGGGCAGAGCGGACTATCGGCTGCCTGGTCGATTTCTCCGCTGACTATCACGCACCGGGAGAGATCTACCGCGCCCGGGCGGGAAACCTGTTTATTGGTGAACTGGACGGCAGTATGTCCCCGCGACTGGCGGAAATTCACCGGCTTTGCGCGCTCTCGGTCCTAACACATAGCTGCAAGAACATCATGGGCTTCGTGTGGGCGAAGATGTGCAAAGCGACAGTCGATGCGATGACGGCGTTGGTCGACACCGATTCGCTCAAGTTGCGGGCCGACAGGACATATCACCCGATCCGCATCCAGCTTCTGCGCGAGAGCATAAAAGTTGCCGCGGCAGACGGCGTGCAGGTGGAGGTGTTCGCCCATTTCAATCCGGCGCCGTTTATCGATGAATCGCCGGCAGGTGTTGAGGCTGCCTTCACCATGCTTGACGGCATGGCGACGGGGCAGGCCAAAGGCAATACCAAGGTGAGGACGGGTTATTTCCGCGACATCGTCGTGCGCAAACGCAAGAGCGAGATCGATTACATCAGCGGTGAAATCGTCCGGCGCGGCGAGCAAGCCGGGGTTCCAACGCCGGTCAACCGGCTCCTGGCACAGATGTTCGAGGAAATTGAAAGTGGACGGCGTGC
>JAIOOZ010000283.1 GCA_021414185.1 Betaproteobacteria bacterium | reverse complement strand
GGATGCGCGGTCCGCGTTCGTCCTCGATGCGCAAGGCATCATCCGCTATGCGCAAGTCTATGCGCCGGGTACTATCCCCGAAAGCAAAGAGTTGCTGGAGCAGTTGCAGAAAATTTGATGGTGGTTTGCCAGTAACGCGCGGGAGCAGGCGATGGTTGCCTGCTCCCGCGTCGCTTCAGGCTTTGGCTGCGTCGAGCATGGCCTTCAGCAAAGTCTCGGGTTCATGCGCGCCCGACACCGCGGTTTTGCGATTGAAAATAAAGAAGGGCACGCCGTTGACTCCGTTCTGGCGCGCTTCGATGTCGCCTTGCAGGATCACGTCGCGGTCTTCGTCCGACGCGAGATAGGCATCGAGCGGTGCGCGCTCAAGTCCCGCGCGTTCGCCGATCGCTGCGAGCGCAGCCTGGTCGGTGAGGTTCGCGCCTTCCATGAAATAGCCGCGGAACAGGCTCTCGGCCACTGCGTCTTCGCGCCCGTGTTTCAGCCCGTACAGCATCAGCCGGTGCGCGTTGACCGTATTCGGCTGCACCTTGATGTCGTCGAATGCGAACGGTATGCCGACTTCGCGGCCGACGGCAGAGACGCGTTCGTATTTGTTGCCGGCCTTGCCCCATTTGCGCTCGATATATTCCTGGCGCGAGATGCCTTCATCGGGCAGATCGGGGTTCAGCTGAAACGGCAGCCAGCGCACGGCCGGCGGTTCCTCATCGGGCGCCTGCTCCGCGTACATCTTCAACGCGGATTCGAGGCGGCGCTTGCCGATGAAGCACCAGGGTCAGACTACGTCGGAGACGATCTCGATGGTGAGTTTGGGTTTGGTGCTCATGGGTGTTTCCTTGGAGAGGATATAACTGAGGTCAGTCTAGCAGGAAAATAAAAGCAAGTTAGCCCGTCTTGCGAAAGATGATGACGTGCTGCCACGGCAGCCCGCGAAGAGGAGGGTGTGAGGTACATAGCCGACATGGATGCGGACAATCCGTTGGCGTCATTGCACGCGGCCTCGTGCACCTATCGGATCGCGCTGGGGCCGCGCGCCGGACAGAAGGTGCTGAGCTTGCGTACCGTGGCCGGCCGGGACGAGAAAACCACGCGGGCACTGTGCGCCGATGCGCACGGGCTCAGCCTGCATGCCGGGGGTGCGCTGTGGCGCGCATCAGCGTCGGGAACTCGAACGGCTGTGCCGCTACATCACGCGCCCGGCGATCGCGAACGAACGTCTTACGCGCGATGGTGCCGGTGATGTCGTGCTGCAACTGAAAAGCGCCTGGCGCGACGGCACCACGCACATCAAGATGTCGCCGCTCGAATTCATGCAGTGCCTGGCCGCGCTGGTGCCGCGCCCGCCGCACACTGCATGCGAGCCCGCAGACGAACACGCGCACGGCACACCGGCGCGGCCGCTGAGTCTCTTCCAGGCGGCCCGATACTCAAGGCAAGAGCGGTTCTGCAACGGGGCCGACGCTCCGGCGCAGCCTGCGCTCGCGTGAAGCGGTCAACGCGCGTCGAAATCAGCCTCCTCGGGTCGACGCAGGAACGAAGAATCCACGCGAGAGGGGAGTTTTCAGAAAACACCGTGCGATTGACCGGCTGGCGGACTGGCGATATCGTTGCCGGCAGTCAAAAGTGGCGTTTGAATTTCCTATTCGCTAACGAGCGTTCACTGCTGCCACGATTCACTGTGGCGCGCGCAAATGCAGATCACTATCGCTGGTGGAAACGAGGGATGGCAGAACGGGGTGGCATAATTGTCCCCATAACCAAGGAGGAGTCCATGCGCAACCGCAACCGTTTATTCGCCGCCGCCGCGGCCATTTTGTTGGTTGCTTGCAACACATAAATGACGCCGATCCCATTTATCGCGAGGACCGGCAGCCCGACCTGCGCCGGATCATGGCTTCAATATCAATGCGAAGGATTTCGTCGATCCGGCGGCACAACTCGAAGCCAGCGCGTTGACAGCGCACTGCCGCCCTCCCGCCCGACATGAAAAAATGCCCGCACTGCGCGAACGATGTAAACGATGCCGCCAGCGTCTGTCCCGCCTGCACGCGGGAACTTGCCGGCAAACGCTGCCCGGATTGCGCCGAGCTGGTGCGGCCGGCGGCCAGCAAGTGCCGCTACTGCGGACACAGTTTCGCGCGTGAAGCGCGCATCGCCGACTTCGAGCAGTTTTCCGCGCGCGCCGACCTGCTGCCGACCCTGCTCATTCGCGGCCGCCTGATCCCGCAGCAAATCCACCTGTCGCCGGAGAAAATCACCATCCAGTCCTGGGGATTGTTCGGTTTCAGCCGCACCGATGAAGACATTCCGTGGGAAAAGATCGCCGGCTTTCATTACCATGCCGGCTGGTTCTGGGACGCCGTGGAAATTCAGACTCGCGGTCAGCGCGCCAACTGGATCGGCTGCATGCGCAAGGCGGACGGGGTGCGCGTCAAGGAACTGCTCGAGCGCATGAAGGAATGACAGCAGGGGCGGCCATGCCGTCGCCAACTCAGCGCCGCCGCCTGCGCGCGCTTAACTCTTGCTGCGGTTTTGGCTTTGATGCCGGCCACGCGGGCGAGATCGCGGTGAATGCGGGCCACGCGTTCGACTTTGCCCCGGCCGGCGATCGGCCTCGATATCTTTCAGCGCCCCTGGTGCGAAGCAGGACGCATGATCGTGAGCCGCTCAATCGGCCTCAGCCGTTCCGGACGATCCACCTGCACCAACACCGCAATCACGTCCAGCGGTTCAGTTCATCCGATTTATCCACCGCGCTCGCGCACCACGGATAAACTCCTATTCGTTTGACATCATTTCAGGAGCGTGAATGCTGTTTCGCCTGCTGATTGCAATCGTCCTGGCGATTGCCTCCCTCTACTACGGTATTCTAGGTGCCGCCATGTTCGCCGAAGGTTTGCGCACAGACGACCGTCTGGAGGCCAGTGTGGGCTTTCTCCTATGTGGCGGCGCGCTCGGCGGACTGGCGATTGCGCGGCTTGTGGCATTCGCCCGACCGACTCAGCGCATCGAGGAAGATCGAGGCCCGCCATCGGCCCTCAATGGCGTCCGCGAGATCGTCACTGTCCTTTGCATGCTCCTCTTTGGATCGTTCTGCGCGTTTGTGGCCGGGAAGGCGGTCGTCACCGGCGCGATCCTCTCCCTCGCTGTGGGGAAGCCGGAGATATTGCTCAGCACGAACCCGGGCGCATTTCTGTTTCTCCTGGTCTTTTGGGGAGGTGTTGGCATACTGCTCCTGTCATGTGTCTTTCGCGGGAAGCACGGGCGATAAGGCATCGCGAGATTACGTTTATCAATTAGGAGAAACCTGCCATGCGGCTCATTTGGGTGGGCATGTCCATGTACTGGATGTCATGGAATAGCGAGCTGACTGAAAAGCATGATGTGATTAACTTTCCCGCAATCTTGCCGCGCCCGCCGCAGACTGCATGCGAGCCCGCAGACGAACGCGCGCACGGCACGCCGGCGCGGCCGCTGAGACTCTTCCAGGCGGCCTGATACTCAAGGCAAGAGCGGTTCTGCAACGGGATGCCGGCCGCCCCTTGCGGACGCGGTGCGGTGCCGGGGCGCAACCGGCCTTGCAAATTCACCCCCGCGCAATGCCGGCCGGCGGGCAACGATTAACGACGGCGGAGCCATGGCTTGCCGGTCAACCTGACCGCGCATGCGTAAATGCGCCTGACTTGATTGATTGCATGGTGCGGCAGTTGCGAGATTGACCGTTCCGCTCACGAGGGATAAATTGATCGTTGTTAAAAACAGCGGTTTAAATATTCCATAGCGCTGCATGGGCACCCTCACCATCATCGGCGTCGCTGCGGCACTGCTCCTGGGGGCTCTCGGGATCTACCGCAAGTCGGCGGTGCGCAAGGTCGCGCGGTTCGTTCTCGGCATCTTCTTCGCGCTGGCTGCGTTGGCGACGCTCGGCCTGCTCTACGGCAGCTTTGCGTTGAGCCGCGAAGGCGGGGGCGTCCTGCTTTTTCTTGCGATTCCGGCCGGCGTCGTCGCATGGATCGCCGGCAACATGTTCTTTGCCAGCGTCGAACACGAGGGCTACTACGACAACACGGTCGACGGGAAGATTCAACACAATATCGGTCTGCTTGACGCAGGCGAGGCTCAACTGCGAGAGAGCATCGCCAGGAAATCAGCAGAGCGCGGCGGATTCTGGTTGAGCGCGAAGCGGCGTAAGCGGCTGGATCAGGATATCGCCCACGAGCAGTGGTTGCTTGCGCAATTGCCCAAGTTGCGCCCGCCGCTGCTGCGGCCGGAGACGTACAAGGGCGATGAGCCTTGATGAAGACTACGGGGTCACACCTGCCCCCGAGCCCGCTCCATGGATCATGGAGCGAAGCGGGCCGCGCGGCGAGGGGGGGTGATTATGACAAACTTGCTTGCCGTGACGCAAGGAACGGGCCTGCGGGCAAAGGGGGATTGAGTCGGCAGACGATGATACCGCCGCCGTGCGTTGCGCGCGTGCCCAACCCATACGTGCGCCGGCACAACAGGTAGGCTAAAATCGCCCCATCCGCGTTGTACGTTGTATACCTGTGGTCAACGGATGCGGGCTCAGTTTATGGAGAGGTTCGACTCATGAAACAGACAGCGCATGTAGCCAGGATTACGGCGACCAATACGGGTTTGCGCGCAATGTTCGCGTTGCTTGCCGCCGCGTTGGTCATGTTTGTATTGCAGAATATCGCGCAGGCGCAAGGCACCGAGCGCAGCGGCAAGGACGTGGTGACGGGCATCTGCGCGAACTGTCATGCCACCGGTGCCCAGGGTTCGCCGAAAATCGGCGACAAGGACGCGTGGAGCAAATTTAGCAAGCAAAGCCTGAGCAGTTTGACTGCGGTGGTGCTCAAGGGCATCCGCCAGATGCCTCCGCATGGCGCCAACATGAAGCTTACCGACACCGAGATCAAGCGCGCCGTCACCTATATGGTGAACCAGTCCGGTGGACACTGGATCGAGCCGACCAGCAGGACGAAACCAGCGGCGCCGCGCACGGGGCAGCAGATCGTGGCGGCGCAATGTTCCAAGTGCCACGAAAAAGGCTTGAATGGCGCACCGAAAATCGGCGATCGCGATGCGTGGGTTCCGCGCTTGAAAGATGGTCTCGATCCGGTGGTGCGCTCGGCGATCAACGGTCATGGCGGCATGCCGGCCCGCGGCGGCATGGCAAATCTCACGGATGCCGAAATGCGCGAGGCGATTACCTATATGTTTAACAAGGGCCGCGTTCCCGAAAAAGCGGCCAAGTAGTTTTCTCCATGGCTTGCGCGCATGCCGATGCCGCGCGAGGCGTTTGGCAGAACCGGCCTGGCACCCATGCCGGGCTGCGTGCCGCGATTGTGCCGCGCCCGCCGCAGACTACATGCGAGCCCGCAGACGAACACGCGCACCGCACGCCGGCGCGGCCGCTGTGTCTCTTCCAGGCGGCCTGATACTCAAGGCAAGAGCGGTTCTGCATCGGGGCCCCGACGCTCCGGCGCAGCCTGCGCTCGCGTGAAGCGGTCAACGCGCGTCGAAATCAGCCTCCTCGGGTCGACGCAGGGACGAAGAATCCACGCGAGAGGGGAGTTTTCAGAAAACACCGTGCGATTGACCGGTTGGCGGACTGGCGATATCGTTGCCGGCAGTCAAAAGTGGCGTTTAATTTTCCTGTTCGCCACGGACGCCCCATTTTATTTCACCGCCATGCGCAGCCGCCGCGCGGCATCCTCGGCGCGCGCGTCGTCGATTTCACGCACTATGCTCTTCAGATCGACGGGTTTCTCGCTGTGTTCGAAAGTGCCCGTCAGCTTGACGTCCGGAGTCAGCGCGCCCTGTTCGTAGAGTGCCCAGATTTCCTTGCCATATGCGGTCGCCAATAGTTCCGGCGCACTGCGGCCGAAATAATTCGTCAGGTTGCCGACGTCGCGTTCCAGCATATCGCGCGCATGGTTGTTGCCCGCTGCGTCCACGGCTTGCGGCAGGTCGATGATGACGGGTCCGGCGGCACCCAGCAGTATGTTGTACTCGGAAAGATCGCCGTGCACGATGCCGGCGCACAGCATGCGCACGACTTCCGTCATTAACACACCGTGGTACGTGCGCGCCTGTTCGGCGGAAAATTCAAGATCGTTGAGTCGCGGCGCCGGCTCGCCGGTGTCGTCGGTCACCAGTTCCATCAACAGCACGCCGGAGTGGAAATTGTACGGGGTGGGAACATGCACGCCGGCCGCGGCGAGGCGGTAGAGCGCGTCCACCTCGGCACTTTGCCAGGCTTCCTCCTGCACCTTGCGCCCGTAGCGCGTGCCTTTTTCGATGGCGCGTGCACGGCGGCTGTTCTTGGTTTTGCGGCCTTCGGTGTAATCGACCGCCTGGCGAAAGCTGCGCTTGTTCGCTTCCTTGTACACCTTGGCGCAGCGTATGTCGTCGCCGCAGCGGACGACGAAGATCATGGCTTCCTTGCCGCTCATGAGCTGGCGGATCACCGCGTCGACGAGACCGTCTTCGACCAGCGGTTCGAGGCGCGCGGGGATTTT
>JAIOOZ010000282.1 GCA_021414185.1 Betaproteobacteria bacterium | reverse complement strand
CGACGCAGGGACCGGGGTCGGCGACCTCTCGCTGTCCGAACTGACGCTGATCGACCATATTTTCATCACTCATTCGCACCTCGACCACGTCAATTCGATCGCTTTTTTCGTCGATTCGGTCGGCGCGCTGCGGCCGCATCCGGTCACGGTGTACGCGTTGAAGGCGACGATCGAGATCCTGAAGAAGAATCTGTTCAACTGGGACGTGTGGCCGGATTTCACCATGATTCCCACGCCCGAGCAGCCGTGGCTGCGTTACCAGGAAATCGAGGTCGGCGAGGTCTTGGACCTCGGGGGCCGCAAGGTCACGGTGCTGCCTGCGGTCCACACCGTCCCCGCCGTCGGCTATCTGCTCGACAGCGGTAAAGGCAGCCTCGTTTTCACCGGCGACACCGGCCCGAACGACGCGCTGTGGGGCGTGGTGAACGAAATCGAGAACCTCAGGTTTCTCATCATCGAAACCGCGTTTTCGGACAAGGACCGCACGCTGGCTGAACTCTCCAAGCACTTGTGCCCTTCCATGCTCGGTGAGGAACTGGCCAAGCTGCAGCGGCCCGCAGACGTCTACATCACGCACCTGAAACCCAGCGAAATCGAACTGACCATGCAGGAAATCGAGGAACTCACCGGCATAACGCGGCCGCGCCCCCTGCTAAACAACCACGTATTCGAATTCTGACGCTTTCCCGCGTCAAAAGCGTTTGCGTGCAGTGCGGGAAGGACGGAAAATCCCCCCTTGTACGCGCGGTGGTAAAGACCGCCGCGAAATCCATTCAAATACCATGCCAAAAAAGCACGTCTCAGTCGAACAATTGAAATTCGGTGTGTACGTCAACGAGCTCGACCGCCCGTGGACTGAAACGCCGTTCATGTACCAGGGTTTCGTGATCAATTCCAACGCGCAACTCCAGGCGCTGAAGAAATACTGCAAGAAAGTCGTCATCGACACCGACAAGGGCGACGACGTGGCGGCACTGCCGCCCGGCGGAATTTTCAGGGGGCCGACTGTCCTCGACGAAATCAAGGTCACGGTCACTTACGAGGAAAAGGTCGAGGTCAAGCGGGAGCTGCCGGCCGCGCGCCAGGCGCAGGCGAGGACCGCGAGTGCGCTGAAAGACGTATTCGGCTCTGTGCAGGCGGGCAAGGCGCTCGATGCGCCGCGCGTGCGCGAAGCCGTGACCAACATGACTGACAGCGTGGTGCGCAATCCCGACGCCATGATGTTGCTGGCGAAAATGAAGAATTCCGGCGTGAATACCCTCGACCGCGCAATGGGAGTTTCGATCTACATGATCACGTTCGCGCGTTTTCTGTCGCTGCCGCGCGAGCAGATCGATCTCCTGGGGATGCTCGGGTTGCTGCAGGACGTCGGCAAGCTGCGTTTGCCGTCCGCGCTGCTCAACAAGGCGGAACCCCTGAACAAGGTCGAGCGCGAAATCTGCAAGGCCCACGTGCGCTATTCCGTCAACATCCTGAAAGAGACCGCAGGGCTTCCCGCCGAGTTGCCCGCGCTTGCGGCCCTGCATCACGAGCGCGTTGACGGCAGCGGATATCCGGCCGGCCTCAAGGGCCCGCAAATCGGATTGATGGGGTGCATGGCGGGGCTCATCGACAGCTTCGACGCGCTGACCGAGGCGCGGCCCTACGGCGAGGTCATGGCGCCGGCGGCGGCGTTGCGCGTGCTCTACGACGACCGCGACACCAAGTACGACGGGCCCCTGGTCGAACAATTCATCCAGTGCATAGGCACTTATCCGGTGGGCGCGATGGTCGA
>JAIOOZ010000281.1 GCA_021414185.1 Betaproteobacteria bacterium | reverse complement strand
CCTCACACCCTCCTCTTCGCGGGCTGCCGTGGCAGCACGTCATCATCTTTCGCAAGACGGGCTAACTTGCTTTTATTTTCCTGCTAGACTGACCTCAGTTATATCCTCTCCAAGGAAACACCCATGAGCACCAAACCCAAGCTCACCATCGAGATCGTCTCCGACGTAGTCTGACCCTGGTGCTTCATCGGCAAGCGCCGCCTCGAATCCGCGTTGAAGATGTACGCGGAGCAGGCGCCCGATGAGGAACCGCCGGCCGTGCGCTGGCTGCCGTTTCAACTGAATCCCGATCTCCCGCCGCAGGGCATTTCGCGGCAGGAATATATCGAGCGCAAATGGGGCAAGGCCGGCAACAAATACGAACGCGTCGCTGCGGTCGGCCGCGAAGTCGGCATACCGTTCGCATTCGACGACATCAAGGTGCAGCCGAATACGGTCAACGCGCACCGGTTGATGCTGTACGGGCTGAAGCACGGGCGCGAGGACGCAGTCGCCGAAAGCCTGTTCCGCGGCTATTTCATGGAAGGCGCGAACCTCACCGACAAGGCAACGCTGGCCGCTATCGGCGAACGCGCGGGACTGGAGCGCGCGGCGCTTGAAACTTATCTCGCGTCGGACGAAGACCGCGACGTGATTCTGCAAGGCGATATCGAAGCGCGCCAGAACGGAGTCAACGGCGTACCCTTCTTTATTTTCAATCGCAAAACCGCGGTGTCGGGCGCGCACGAACCCGAGACTTTGCTGAAGGCCATGCTCGACGCAGCCAAAGCCTGAAGCGACGCGGGAGCAGGCAACCATCGCCTGCTCCCGCGCGTTACTGGAAAACCACCGTCAAATTTTCTGCAACTGCTCCAGCAACTCTTTGCTTTCGGGGATAGTACCCGGCGCATAGACTTGCGCATAGCGGATGATGCCTTGCGCATCGAGGACGAACGCGGACCGCGCATCCATGCCGCGCTCCTCGTTGAATACGCCGTAGGCTTTGCCTACCGCACCATGCGGCCAGTAGTCGGACAGCAGCGGAAACGGCAGGCCACCGAGTTGTTCCATCCAGACTTTGAGGCTGGGCACGGTGTCGGCGCTGATCTGCAGTATTTCCACATTGAGTTCTTTAAATTTGGCGTAGTTCTCACGGAACCCGCTGACTTGATTCTTTCAGCCGCCGGTAAATGCAAACGGCAGAAACGACACTACGGTGCGGCGGCCGCGAAAGCTGGCGAGAGCAATCTTCTCGCCTGCTTGGGACGCCAGGGTAAAGTCCGGCGCCTGCGCGCCGGCTTGAAGAGCAGCCATATCAAATCTCCTAAAATTAAATGTCTACCGGGTTTGTAACGCCGCCAGCATAACCCCAAGTCGCCGTTAAGCGAAGCCTATGCAGCGCGGGCTGGGGCGGACGGCGACGATTTCCACGCGCCGAGCGCTACCGCACCGGCAATGAGCGTGCCAAAAACCGCCAGCGCCAGGCCCAGCATGGCGAAAACCGCCGGTAGCTCCTGCGTCCAGTAGTAAGCGAGCCACCCGCCCGCACCGGCCACCGTGAGACGCGACAGTCCCGCCACCAGCGGCCATATCATCCTGCCCGCACCCTGCGATGAAAAGTACAAAACCATGCCGGCGCCGAAGAAGCCGTAAAACGGCCCGACGATGCGCAAATATTGCGAGCCACTGGCGATGACCACCGGATCGGCGCTGAATAAAGTCATCCAGCCCGCCGGATATAAAGCGGCAGCGACGCCTATCAACTCTGCGACCGTGCCGGCAATCGCGGCACCCAGCCAGGCGGCGCGCTGGGCACGCGCCAGTTTGCCCGCGCCTATGCACGTTCCCACCATCGCAACCAGCGGCGCACCCATGCTGAAAGCGACCGGGATCAAAAGATATTCGAGCCGCGACCCGATGCCGTAACCGGCAATCGCCTGCGACCCCGCGCGACCGACGATGCCGGTCGTCAATGCCACCGTGAGGTTGGTGGTCACCGTAATCGCCGCGGCAACCAGGCCTACCCGCAGGATTTCGTACAGTAACGCCCAGCGTATGCGCGTTGTGCGTAATGCCGGGCGCACGACATTGCGTCCCGACCAGATGGCGTGCGCCAGAAACGGAATCGCTCCTGCGTAGTAAAGGAGCACCGCCGCCGCACCCCCTGCAACACCCCATTGCGGGAACGGCCCCCAGCCGAAAATCAGCAATGGCGACAGCGGAATGACGAGCACCGCGCCCGCGGTAGCCACCATCGCCGGCAACGCCAGGTTGCCAGTGCCGCGCAGCACGCTCGCCAGCGCGTTGAATATCCACAACAGTACGATGCCGGCGAACAACAGATTGGAATACGTAAGCGCAGCTGCAAGTGTCGCGCCGTGCCCGCCCATCAGCGTATACAACGCACGTCCCGCCGTCAGCATGATTACGCCAAAGGTAATTCCCAGCGCAGCAGCGATGATCAGCGCATGTATGACCAGGGCGTTGGCATCCGCTGCGCGCTGCGCGCCTATGGCGCGCGCGATGGCTGAAGAGATGCCGCCGCCCATCGCGCCCGCCGACATCATCTGCATCAGCATCAATGCGGGGAACACGAGAGCGACCCCGGCCTGCGCGTCAGTGCCGAGCTTCCCCACCCAGTACGCTTCGATCAAACCGATCGACGACTGCACCAGCAGCAAAACCAGCTGGGGCGCCGCGAGCTTCAACAACGTGGGAACTATCGGCCCTTCGAGCAGGCGCCTGGTGCGCGGATCGACAGTGCCGGAGTTGCCGGCGGGAGCATCTCTCATCGGAGCGCGGGCCGGACTATGCCGCTGGCCGTCAACCGACCGCCGCCGCCACGATTTTGCACGCCACAGCATGGGAAGCGAGCGCGCAGGTGCGCGCAGCGTAGTAGAACTTCATCATTTGGATCCCCTTTCCTTGCCGGCCTGAAATTGACTAAGCCCCGTCGCGGGCGCAAAATCCTCGTTTCAAGCCATGTTCACGCATAGTTTAAAGCGTCTGCTCGCAAAAACCTGCATCGTCGCCGTGCTGTTTTCCCAGCTCGCGGTGGCGGCCTATGCATGCCCCACTGTGGGCGGCCCGGCCTCCGTCATCGCTGCCGCGATGAC
>JAIOOZ010000280.1 GCA_021414185.1 Betaproteobacteria bacterium | reverse complement strand
GTCCGCGCAGACCGGGCTGCTGGTGGTGCATCCGTCGCTGCCCGTGAAGTCGGTGAAAGAGCTGATCACGTTTGCGAAAGCGCATCCGAACCAGATCCTTTACGCAACGTCGGGGAGCGGCAGTTTCTCGCACCTGGCGATCGCGCTGCTGACGTCGATGACCAAGACCCAGATGACGCACATCCCGTACAAAGGCGGCGGACCGGCGACCACCGCTATCGTTTCCGGCGAGACCCAGTTCCTGGTCGGCAGCCCCGCCGCTGTAGTGACGCAACTCGAAGCGAAGCGCCTGCGCCTGCTGGCCGTGAGTTCGGATACGCGCCTCACGCAGTTTCCGCAAACGCCGACGGTCGCCGAGGCGGGTGTTCCCGGTTATGAATTCCGCGGCTGGGTCGGCGTGTTCGCGCCCGCCGGCACTCCCAAGGCCATCGTCGACTGGGTGAATGCGGAAATCAAAAACGCGCAGAACAGTCCCGACATGAAGCCGCGGCTGGAGGCTTTTGAGCCTTGGTACATGACGCCGGAGCAGACCGCGGCGCGCATCAAGTCCGACTACGAGAAGTACGGTTATCTGATCAAGCTGACCGGCACGCGGCTCGAGTAGACACCGACCCCATGGCCATCGCCGTAAAACGTCTGCAGCGTGCGCGGTGGCGGCACGTCCTGCTGCTGGTCGCGTTGCTCGTCACCGGCTGCGAACTGTTGAGCCCGTCGGCACCTGGCGTGACGGAGGAATGGGCGGGGCTCTTGAACGAGATCCGCGCGTTTGAGCGCAAGCTGGGTTTTTCCGCCACCAATAATTTCACGGCACTTGCCAAGGAGCAGCGCGAGTCCGCTTTTTGCGGCCACGCATCGCGGCTGACGCTGCCGTACTCGTATGAAGACCCGGCGATCAGCTGGCTAGACGCGCCGACCGAACAGGATTGCCGCATGCGTGGCCGCGATGCCGACGTGTATTTCGGCACCGTCGAGGCATGGGGCGAGAGTGCATCGCCGGTCACCCCTGCCATGCTGACCAGCAAGCTCGACCGCTTCATCTATCTCGTCATCCACGAGGATTGCCACGACCAGTTCGATCTGCCTTACGGCATCGAAGAAGCGCTGTGCAATCTCATCACCTACAAAGCAATGGCTGCGTTCACGGCGGAAAAATACGGCTATTTCGCGCGCGAGCACCGCGTGGTCCAGCGCTACGCCGACACGCAATCGGGCATCACCCGCGCGACCGTCACTTATTACGATCAAATGGCGACGCTGTATGCGCGCTACGAGCGCCGCGAAATCCCGCCGGAAGTTTTGCTGCAACAGCGCGCGCTGATTTTTCAGGCCGCGGAAAAACCGCTGGCGTGGCCGCCGGGGGACTACAACAACGTGCGCCTCGCCAACCACATGACGTATAGCCGCCATTTTCCACTGCTGGAAAGCGTGCTCGAGAAACTGGGGCGCGACACGGCGCGCACGGTCGCTTTTTTCAAGCGCGTCGATGCCATCAAGCCGCCGCGCGCGGCAGTCCTGGCGCGCCACGGCATCGCCGACGAGTACGGCGTGGAAGCCGTGCGCGCCTACGAAGCGGCAGTGGTGGAAACTATCAACGCGGCGCTGCCGGAAGTGCTGTAGGATTTGCCGGGCCGGGCGGCATCACGTTGACCGCGCTGCGCTAACGTGCCACATTTCCGCTTGCAGCGTACTTTCGCGTGCGTTCGCGTCGGAGCAAGTGCCGGGCAAATCTTTTTGCGGTGACAAGTGGCGCACTGTTGTTGTGCGGCGCGCACCGCCGCGGCACGCGTGCAGCAACGTTACGCGATAACGGCCACAATGCTAATTTTGGGAGAACATCGATGCATATCATGCAGCGTTTTGCCGGCGTATTGATGGCGGCAGCCGCGCTCGGGCTCGTCGCGGCGAATGATGCGGCGGCGCAGAAGTGGCCCGATAAACCGGTGCGCATCGTCACGCCGTTCGCGCCGGGCGGCGGCACCGACGTGTTCGCGCGTTTGCTCGCGCAACGCTTCTCCGAAGTCTTCGGCCAGCAGTTCATCGTCGACAACCGGCCCGGCGCAGGCTCCACCACCGGCACCGAGTTCGTCGCTCGTTCGCCCGCCGACGGCCATACGCTGATCATGACTTCTGCGTCGTTCACGTTCAATCCGGGTTTGTATCCCAAGCTGCGCTACGATTCTCTGAAGGACTTCGCGCCCGTCTCGCAGGTAGTGAAAGTCCCGCACGTGGTCCTCGTGCTGCCGTCCTTTCCGGCGAAGAACCTGCAGGACCTCGTGCGGCTCGCGCGGTCCAAGCCCGGCGACGTGCTGTACGCGTCATCCGGTCCGGGCAGCGCGCTGCACCTGGCGGGCGCGTTGTTCGCGCTGCAGACCAAGACCCAGCTCACACATATTCCGTATAAGGGCGGCCCGGCTGCCGCGACAGCAGTGATGAGTGGCGAGGCGACCGTTTCTTTCAGCACCATAGAAACCGTGCTGTCGCTCATTCAGGCGAAAAGATTGCGGCCGCTTGCCGTATCGACGCGCGAGCGCTCGCCGGCAGTGCCCGATGTGCCGACCGCGATGGAATCGGGATTCAAGGACTATGAAGTGATCGGCTGGTTCGGCCTTCTGGCACCCGCCGGCACGCCGCCCGCCGTCATCGAAACTTTGAGCGGTGAAATCGCGCGCTACATGGCAACACCTGCCGCGCGCGACCGCGCAGCGCAGGACGGCGCGACCCCCGTCGGCAACAAGCCCGCCGAGTTCGAGCGTTTTCTGCGCAGCGAAATCGCCAGGTGGACGCCCATCATTCAGAATGCAGGTATTAAGATTGAGTGAGGGGTGAGGAGTGAGGCGAGAGGCGTAGGGGCTTAGGACCTAGGACCTAGGTTCTGTGCCCCCTCTCGCCTCACTCCTCACGCTTCTATAAAGGAACCAATGGGTCAGCAGATCGAGCAGTTGGCGCAGTTTGTAGCGCGCACGCAATGGGAAGACATTCCGCCGGCGGTCCAGAAGCACACCAAGCTCGTGCTGCTGGATACGCTGGGTGTGATGCTGGCGGGCGCTGAGCGTCCCGAGGTGGGCGAATTGCGTTCGCGGTTCGCGGCCACGGCCGGCACCGGTGCCACCGTATATGCGCGCGGCTGGCCGACGCACGATCCGCGCACCGCGGCGCTGCTGAACGGCATCGGCGGCCGCTCGATAGAATTGTGCGAGGGGCTCCGCCTGATAACGGGGCAGGCGGCGATGCAGGTGCTGCCCGGCGTGCTCGCAGTCGGCGAGCACGCGCAAAGTTCGGGGCGCGAAATGTTGGCCGCTTTGATCACCGGTTACGATCTCGTCGCCCGTTTCAACATGGCATTCAAGCCGCGGGCGCTCGCGCACCAGAACGGGCAGGCCGCGCTGCTGGCGGCGGTCGCCGCTGGCGCGCGCCTGCGCGGGCTCGATGCCGCCGGTATCAGCCTTGCAATGCGCATTGCGACGACCCTCGTGGTGACGCCCAGCTATAACAATGCGGTGGCCGGGGCGACCACGCTCAATGTCGCGGGCGGCATGAGCGGTTTCGCCGCCGCGTTGGCACCCGATCTCGCGCTCGCCGGCTTCACGGCGCAGGACGATGCGATCGAGGAAGCGCTCGGCCATCTGGTCGGCGATGGTTTCAAACCCGAAGGACTGCTCGACGAGCTTGGCACGCGCTGGGAAATTACGCGCAACTATTTCCGTCTTTACGCATGTTGCAATCCTATACATCCCGCGCTGGACTGCGTGAAGGAGGCCCTCGCAGTGTTGTCGCCCAAGGCGGACGATATCGAGCGCATCGACGTCGCGACTTACCGCTTCGCTTCCGTCATGCGCAATCCCGATCCACCCAATTATTTTGCTTCCAAGTATTCGCTGCCACATGCCGCAGCGACCATGGCAGTGCGCGGGCACGCGGGTTACTCGGCGCTCGATGACAGCGCGGTGCGCGATCCAGTCATCATGGCGCTGCGGCAGCGCGTGCACGTGACGGAAGACCCGGCGATGAGCGCGGTCGCGCCGCGGCTGCGGCCGGCGCGCGTGACTGTTACGCTGAAAGACGGCAGGACGAACACGCAGTCCTGCGAAAGCCATCGCGGGGATTTCAACCAGCCGTTTGCGGAGTCGGAGATACGCGAAAAATTCCGCGAGCTCGCGGGCACCGTGCTGACGGCAGAAGGCGTTGCGCAGGTCGAGACGGCGGTTGACCGCTGCGAGCAATGGGCCAGCGTGCGCGAGTTGATTGAATTGATGCGTCGTAACGGCAAGGCTTGATTGCGCGCGCAGGCAATATAATCAGACTTGGTTCAAAACGCTCCCGCGCCCCGCATCGGCGGGGAGAGGGTTGGGGTGAGGGGTGCATCAAAATTTGCGGTCCATCGCGGACAGGCATGAAATCATTTCCCCTCACCCCGGCCCTCTCCCCACTAACGTGGGGCGAGGGAGAATCTTTGCAGCGGTTATGAAGTAATTTTGTCGAGAGGAATCGAGATGCTTGATCTGGTGATACGCAGTGACCGCGTGGTGACGCCGACGGGAGTGGCCGCGTGCGACGTGGCAATAGAGGGCGGCAAGATCGTCGCCGTGGCAGCGGCAGGGACATTCGGCAAGGACCAGACGCGGCGGCTGGTCGACGCGACAGGCAAAATCGTCATGCCCGGCGGCATCGATCCGCACGTGCATCTGAAATGGTACACGCCGCATCCTGACGGTACTGTCACCTACACAGATCCGCCATCGGTGGTGAGCAAGGCTGCGCTCTACGGCGGCACCACCACCATGATCGATTTCGCGCGCTGGACGCACGGCAAGACCATTCAGCAGGCGATCGAAGACCGGCACAAGGACTGGACTGCGCAGTGCCACTGCGACTACAGCTTTCACGTGATGGTCGAAGGCAAATTGCCGCCGGAGATATTCGGCCAGCTCGGCGAAGCGCTGCGCGCGGGCTATCCGACCGTGAAAATATTCACCACCGACATCACGCCGAGCCGGCGCGGACGCATGGTCGATTTCGGCGACATCTGGGAAGTCTTCAAGGTCGTCGCGCAGGAACGCGGACTGTGCGTGATGCACGGCGAGGACAACGATATCGTAATGCACATGTACGACAAGCTTATCCGCGAAGGACGCACCGGGTTCGAGAACATGGCTGAAGTCCACAACGCCATGTCGGAGGACTTGTCGTTCCGCCGCGTGCTGGGCGTCGCCAAGAACGTGCCTGGCATCGCGCTTTACTTCATGCACGTCAGTGCCGGTTTTGGCGTCGAAGCGATACGCGAAGCACGCGCGGGCGGGCTGCCGGTCTACGGCGAAACGCTGCACCAGTATTTGATGTACACGTCCGAAGACTACAAGCGTCCGAACGGCCAGATGTACCACACCTATCCGTCGATCAAGGCGCAGGAAGATCAGGACGCGCTGTGGCACGCGATGCAGACCGGCACCTTGCATACGGTCGCCACCGACGAAGTGTGCTGCTCGCTGCAGGTGAAAACGATGGGCAAGCGCATCGACGACACTACCGGCGGCAACGTCGGTGTCGAGCCGCGGGTTTCGCTCATGTATACCGAGATGGTGGGCAAGCGCGGTTACACGCTGGAGAAATTCGTCGACCTGGTATCGACGAACGCCGCGAAAATCATGGGCCTCTATCCACGCAAAGGCGCGCTCACCGCCGGCGCTGATGCCGATATCACGGTGCTCGACCCGGCGAAGCGGACAACGATCACGAAAGAGATGCTGCACGAATCCGATTACTCGCCGTGGGAAGGCCACCAAGTCGATGTATGGCCGGTGCTCACCGTATTGCGCGGCAAGGTCGTCGTCGACGACGGCAAATTCCTGGGCGATCTCAAAGACGGCCAGTATCTGTTCCGCAAAATCTCCGAAGAAATCCGCGGCGGCGCTTTGCTGTGATTGCCGGGCAAGACACGGGCGTGCGCGAATTTCTCGCCGACAGCCTCGCGCTGTGGCGGGTCGACGGCAGCGTCGAAGCCGGGGCGTTGCCGGTAGTCGCCGTGATTCGCGTCGATGGTGTCACCGTATGGGTCGAGCGTCCGGCGGGCGATGTGCCGTGGCGCTGGTTCGCGCGCTGGCAGAGTCCGGATATGCAGCAGGAGCGCTCACGGCCCTGCGCGTCGCTGGTTGGATTGCTGAATGCGGTGCGCGGCGCGCTCGGCGTCGAGCGCGGCAACGCGGTCAAAGTAGTGGCTGCATGATTCCGGTTTCCGTCATCACGGGTTTTTTAGGCAGCGGCAAGACCACGCTGCTGGGACGCCTGCTGCGCGATCCCGCGATGTCGCGCACCGCGGTCATCATCAACGAATTCGGCGCGATAGGGCTTGATCACGAGTTGATCGAAACCAGCGACGAGAGTTTTATCCAGCTCTCGAACGGCTGCCTGTGCTGCAATGTGCGCAGCGACCTGGTGCTGACCCTTGGCGATCTCGCCGCGCGACGAGCCGCCGGCACGGTGCCGCAGTTCGAGCGCGTCGTGGTCGAGACCACCGGCCTCGCGGATCCCGCGCCTATCTTGCACGCGCTGATGACGGACCGCACATTGTCCGAGGTCTACGCGCTCGACGGCGTGGTCACGACCGTGGATGCGGTCACCGGGCTCGCGACTCTCGACAATCATGCCGAATCGCTGCGCCAGGCCGCGGTGGCCGACCGCATAGTACTCACCAAGACCGATATGCCGGAAGCGCAGACCGACGCCATGCGCTTGCGACTGGCGACGATCAATCCCGGCGCGCCGCTGCTGACGGCGGTGAGCGGCGCGATTGCACCATCCGCTTTATTCGATTGCGGGCTGTACGACGCGGCCGGCAAGCAGGCCGACGTGCACGCATGGCTCGCGCATGAAGCGGCCGCGGTTGCGGGCAGTCACGTGCATCACCATCATCAGGACAACATCACGAGTTTTTGCGTGGTGCGTGAGCAGCCGCTGCGCGCCGTGACGCTGGCGCTGCTGCTCTCCGCGCTGGCGGAGAACTGCGGCGCCGATCTGCTGCGCATGAAAGGAATCGTCCATGTCGCTGAAGAACCGGACCGCCCGGCAGTGATTCACGGCGTGCAGCACGTCTATCACGCACCGGTGTGGCTGGAACGCTGGCCGTCCGCCGACCGGCGCACGCGCATGGTGTTCATCGGCCGCAACCTGCGCGAGTCGTGGGTGAAAAGCCTCATCGATCTGCTCGATGCCGAAGTGGCGGACGAGATTCAACGCCGCGCCGCCGCCCGTGAGCCCGAATCTATTGCCGGTTAGTGGCAAAATAGGCGGCAACGCCCACCGTCAGAAGGAACAGCATGTCCCCGCAACCGAACAGGCTCGATGCCGCCGCCGCTCGTCCGGCCCCTTACACCGACCACATCGCCAAAATTGCCGGCCTGGATATCCATTACGTCGATTACGGCACGGCGGGGCGCACGCCCATGTTATGCATCCACGGCGGCGCAGCCAGCACGCACTGGTTCGATTTCGTGGCGGGGGATTTCAACGCGGAGCACCACGTGCTCGCGATCGACCAGCGCGGCCACGGCGACAGCGCGTGGGCGGACCCGCCGGATTACGCCTACGAGCGGTATGCGGCGGACATCAACGAGTTCGTGAACAAACAGGATTTACGCGATTTCGTGCTGATCGGCCATTCCATGGGCGGCACCGTCGGACTTACGTACGCGGCTAAATATCCGGGACGCGTGAGCCGGCTGGTGATCGTAGACACGATGTTGAACATGACGCCGGACCGTGCCGCCAAATTGCGCGAGGTCGGCACGCGGCAGGGCAGGACGTACGCTACACGCGAGGAATTCATCTCGCGTTTCCGCCTGCGCCCAGCCGATTCCAGCGCGACACCTGAAGTGCTGCGCCATCTCGCCGGACACGCGGCGCATCCGGAGGCCGACGGTACCTGGGGGCATAAATTCGACCGCCAGGTTTATGCGGTGCGTGAGAGCATCGACGGCCTGCCGCACTGGAACCATATTCGCATTCCGGCGCTGCTCGTCAAAGGTGGGCGCAGCCCGCGCATCACGCCCAACGTGGTTGCCGACGTGAAGTCGCGCTGCCCGCAAGTCGAGTTCGTCGAAGTGCCGGATTCGGACCATCACGTGACGCTCGACAACCCTGCCGGTTTCACTCGCGCGGTGAATGTGTTTTTAGCCAAGCATAAAACCTAGAGCGATTTTGAGCCGCTGATTAAGTCAAATGCAGCCACAGAGGGCACAGAGAACACAGAGAAATCCAACATCAGGAATCTATCGCGTGATTCGCGTTTGCTTTCCTCTGTGAACTCTGTGCCCTCTGTGGCTAATTTTTTCGTTTAGGATTTGAAGATGATTGGGAAAATGCACAGGTCGTGGCTGCTGGTGCCGATGTCCAGGCCCGATCTGATAGCGCGCGCGGCGAAGTCCGGCGCCGATGCGATCGTACTCGATCTCGCGGAGTTGGTGACAGAAGCCGACAAGAGCAAAGCGAGGGCAGATTTCGCGGCGGCGATTAAAACCGTGCAGGCCGGCGGCGCCGACGTTTTCGCGCAGGTCGATCCCACCGCGTTGTACGATGATCTGACTGCCTGCGTGTGGCCCGGGCTTGCCGGCATCGTGGTGATACGCGCCGAATCGGCGGGCGAAATCGACGAAGCTGCCGCGAGGCTGGGCAAGCTCGAAACAGAGCGCGGTATTCCGGCCGGCACTTTGCAGATCGTCCCCGCGCTGGAGACGGCGCGCGGCAAACACGCCGCCGACGAAATCTGCACAGCGAGCCAGCGCGTAACGGGGCTGACGCTGGGCCGCGCCGATCTCGTCATGGATTTGCGCGGCGAACCGTCAAATGAATTGCATTTGATGCCGTATTTGATGCAGCGCCTCATCATCGTTGCTACAGCAGCCGGCGTGACGCCGATAGGTGCATGGTGGCGCGCGCCGGACCGCGGGTTGCTTGCCACGGCGGAAAATACTTCTGCGGCGGCGCTCCGCGGCCGTGCCATTGGCTTCAAAGGCGCGATGTGTCTGGCCGCGCACCAGGTCGAGCCGCTCAACCGCGCTTACGGATAAGAACAACCATGCATAAACCGACCGTGCGCCGTTCCGGGCTGACCATGCCCATAGTGACGCCGCGCTTCATCGACAACGCATGGCGCCGCGGCTGCGACTTCATCGTCATCGATCTCGAAGACTCGGTGCCGCAGCATTTGAAAGCGCATGCGCGCACGCTGGTCAAGGACGCCATCAGGAACGTGACGCGGGGCGGCGCCGAGGCATTCGTGCGCATCAACCACGACACGGTCGAAGCCGACCTCGAAGGCGCAGTGTGGCCGGGCCTGAAGCGCATCAAGTACCCGAAGACCGAACACGCCAGCGAAGTCCGCCTGCTCGACGAAATCATATCGCGCCTCGAGCGC
>JAIOOZ010000279.1 GCA_021414185.1 Betaproteobacteria bacterium | reverse complement strand
TCACGCCGGTGGCGACCTCGCAAGGCGCGATCGACTGGGCCTGCACCAGCGCGACCAACACGACGGCGACCAACCGTGGTCTCGGCAACCGTGGCGTCGGCACCCTGCTCGCCAAGTACGCGCCCTCCGAGTGCCGGTAAGGCACTGACCGGTTGACCCCGGTCTGCTTCGAGAAAACGCCCGCTGCCGCGGGCGTTTTCCTTTCCGGAACGCAGCAAGACCCGGTGCCGGCAAGGTGTGAAATAGGTCCGCGCCCGTGACCAGCTTGGTCAGACCCGGATCAAGCGCGGGCTCGGCCCGTGACCGTTTGTGTCAGCTTGGCGGTTGCAGTTCACGAACTTCCCGCCTCGCAACGATGGCACGGGGCCTGCAATGAACAACCTGTCTTTCACCCCCTCTTTGTCTCAGGAGTTCTGCAAATGAAGCGTTCCATCCAGAAGGGTTTCACCCTGATCGAATTGATGATCGTGGTCGCGATCATCGGCATCCTGGCCGCCGTGGCACTGCCGGCTTACCAGGATTACACCAAGCGCGCCAAGCTGTCCGAAGTCGTCCTTGCTGCGTCAGCATGCCGCACGTCCATCACCGAGGTGTATCAATCAGGCTCTGCCTCCAACGCGCCCGTTGCAAACGGCTGGGGCTGCGAATCGGGCACCGGCACATCGAGCCCGAGCGTGAACTCCAAGTACGTTGATTCCGTGACCACCACAGCGGACGGCAAGATCAGCGTCGTTGCCCGCGGCTTCAATGACACGAACATCGACACCAAGGTCGTGACCCTGACGCCGTTGTCCGCAGACAACGTGCTGGCGGTGTTCACCACGAATGCGGGTTCGTCCTTGTTTGGCTGGCGTTGCGGGTCCACCACCGACGGCACCACCGTGCCGAGCAAGTTCCTGCCCGGCTCCTGCCGCGGTTGATGCCCAGGCTGCCTCGGGCAGCCTCTTCATCTGCAGAATGACAAATGTCCCGCGCGAGCGGGACATTTGCTTTTGCGCTTGGCGTTTTCGTCCTTAACGGTGCAAATGGACAAAAGTGTCGTCATTTGAGTGACACTTAAGTCGAGTCCAGTACAACAACGCCGCGATTTTGTTTACCTAGATATTCTTTTGTGCGCAGGTGGACTTGGCATGCCGATTGCTGCAGGAGTGCCGCTTCTTCAACACCTGGAGGAATTCATGAAGCGTCATCT
>JAIOOZ010000278.1 GCA_021414185.1 Betaproteobacteria bacterium | reverse complement strand
GACGAACGTCTCACCGAACTGCGCATTGGTCGAGCCGATGCGGATGTCGCACATGTTGGTGATATCGAAGCCCGCGCCTATCGCCGGGCCGTTGACCGCCGCGATCACCGGGATTTCCGCGTCCTGCATGGCAAGCGGGATGCGCTGAATGCCGCGTTTGTAATTCTGCTGCAGCACATATGGCGGTGCTTTCGAGCGCTCGCCCATGGTCTTGATATTGCCGCCTGCCGAAAACGCGCTGCCGTCGCCCGTCATCACCAGCACGGATACGTCCGGGTTCGCATTCGCCCATGCGATGGTGGTCACGATGTCCGACGTGAGGTCGGTGCTGGTCAGCGCGTTGCGCACGTCATCGCGCTTGAAAGTGAGGGTGGCGACGCGCTCTTCGAGCGTCAGCGCGGCGTCTGTGAGCTGCGGCAATGCGGACATGGGAATTCCTTAAAGAGGGGTTGGATGTAGCATGAGTACCAATAGTAAGCGCTGGCGGGAGGCGTTACAACGGGTGCGCGCGCCGATGCTATACTTGCGCGGTGGTCGTATCCAGCGCGCATTCTGCGCGTAAGTGAGTGCGTAAGTGAGCACGTAAATAAGCACGAATTTGGGACAGGAATCATGGCGAAAATCGAAGTCAAATCCGAAATTACCGGCACCGTGTGGCAACTGAAGGCCAAGGTTGGTGACAAGGTTGAAGAAGGCGACACGCTGATCGTGATCGAATCGATGAAAATGGAAATCCCGGTCATTACCGAGGACGGCGGCACCGTGAAAGAAATCCTGGTCAAGGAAAAAGACCCGGTCGCCGAAGGCCAGGTCGTCGCCATACTCGAAGGCTGAACCGGTCAGCGGGGCATATGCGCCGCCGCCGTATCTCGCATCAACAGTCCGCCAGTTCCCGCAGTTTTTTAATGGCTTCATCGCGCGAGGCGCGCACGCGCGCTTCGGCTGCGCGCTGCGCCCGTTCACCGTCGCCTTCACGCACCGCCTTGACGAGTTCCTGCCAGTGCTTCACCGATTGACGGCGGCGCAGTTCGCTTGCCAGGCCCAGCCGCGAATAGCGCAGCGTCTGCTGGGCCAGCGGGTCGAGGATCGCGCGCAGGCGTGAGCTGCGCAAAGCCGCCGTCAAGGCACGGTTCAGCCGGAACACGCATTCGACATATTCATTGCTGTGCCGCGCGTTGCGCGCCAGCCGCGAGAGCTCCGCGACTTCGGCTTCAAGCATCGGCAGCAGTTTCAGGCGCTCAGGGTCTTCAGCAATGCTGCGGTCGCGCAGGCCGTTCAGCGCCACGCGGATATCAAAAATTTCCCGCACTTCCGGAATGCTGAGCTTGGTCACCTGTGCGCCACGTCGCGCAAGTATCATCACCAAGCCGTCTTTTTCCAGCAGGCGCAGCGCTTCGCGCACCGGCCCGCGGCTGACGCCGAATTCGGCGGCCACCGCTTGTTCCATGATGCGCTGACCCGGCGCATAAGTGCCTGCGGTAATGCGGGCGGCGAGCTGCGCCGCGATCTGCTCGGGCAGCGAGAGCATCGGTCCGGTGGTCGTCGACGCCGCGGGCGGCGCGGCGCGCGTTGAGCGTGCGGGTTGTCCCATTGCCGTAAGGTACTTGCATTCTTGTAAGATTGTCAACAATCTTATTGACAGCAAAGCGGGATAAAAGCTAGCATGCGTCAAAACAAAGAATTCTCAATTAGCCTTTTGCAGGGCCAACCTGGAGCCTTTGACGTCGGCCGTGCCCGCACGGCGGCGCGGGAACACTTATGAGCTGGCAACCGGAGATCGAAGAGCTGCAACGGCGCCGCCGGCTGGCCGAGGTGTGCGGCGGCACGGAAGCGGTCGCGAAGCATCACGCAGCGGGACGAAAAACGGTGCGCGAGCGCATCGATGCCCTGCTGGACCCGCGTTCTTTTCGTGAAGTAGGCAAGCTCGCGGGCCGCGGCACTTACGACGCCGCTGGCCAGCTGACGAAATTCGAGCCGGCTCCGTATGTGATGGGTCTGGGCCGCATGAACGGGCGCCCGGTTGCGGTCGGCGGCGAGGACTACACGATACGCGCGGGCACCGGCTTCGGCAGCGACCGTCGCAAAGGCGGCCAGGGCGGCTTCATCGAAGACCTCGCCTACGAATATCGTATACCGCTGATCAACTTGATCGAAGGCACGGGCGGCACGGTGAACACCGCGCGCCGCAAGGGTTATACCGTGGTTCCCGGTTACGGCCAGGATGGCTTCGAGCGCTCGGTGGATCTGATGGGGATCGTACCGGTCATCAGCGCCGTGATGGGCACGGTCGCAGGCGGGCCCTCTGCGCGCGCCATCCTCAGCCATTGGTCGATCATGATCAAGGGCAAAAGCCAGATCTTCGCGGCGGGGCCGCCGGTCGTCGAGCGTGCGTTCGGCAATAAGCTAACCAAAGAGGAACTCGGCGGCTCGGCGATCGCCGCGGACACAGCGGGAACCATAGACAATGTCGCGATCGACGAGGCTGATTGCCTGGATCAAATCCGCCGCTTCCTGAGCTACATGCCGCAGAACGTCTGGGAATTGCCACCGCGTACGCCATGCAGCGATCCAACTGACCGCTGCGAAGACGCGCTCGCGAGCATCGTGCCGCGCTCGGCACGTGCTGCGTACAACATGAAAAAGCTGGTGCAGATGGTCGTTGATCAGGGTTCGATGTTTGAAATCCAGCCGACGTTCGGGCGCGCCCTGATAACCGCGCTTGCGCGCATGAACGGCTATCCTGTCGGCATCGTCGCCAACAACCCCATGGTGGGCGGCATCATGGATTACAAGGCGGCGCGCAAACAGGGGCATTTCCTTGAACTGTGCGATATGTTCAATATTCCGATCATCTTTTTCGCGGACATCCCGGGGCTGATGGTGGGTGCGGAGTCGGAAGCCGATGCGATCATGCGCGAAGGCGTGCGCACGCGCTACATCGGGCTGCAGTTGAACGTACCGGTGTTCACGATCATGGTGCGCAAATGCTACGGCGTGGCCGGTGGGGGAGTGATAGACCGGCGCGGCCTCAATTTCAAGATCGCCTGGCCGTCGGCGCACTGGGGATCGCTGCCGCTCGAAGGCGGCGTGAAGGCCGCGTACCGGCGCGAGATTGAAAACGCGCCTGACCCCGCATTGCGCGAAAAGGAAATCGAGGAAGAGCTTCGCCAGTACGGCTCACCCTTCCGGACCGCCGAGGCGTTTGCGATCGAGGACATGATCGATCCGCGCGAAACGCGGCCTTATTTGTGCGATTTCATTGGCGCGCTGCAAGGCCGTCTCGCGACGCAGCTCGGCCCGCGGCTAAAGGCGGGCGTCAGGCCATAACCATAATTGCAACATCGGAGGAATTGAAATGCGGCGGACGAATTTATTGCCGGCTCTTGCACTTTTGCTGTTGGCGGGAAGCGCCTGCGCGCAATCCGCGTGGAAGCCGGAACGCAACGTCGAGATTATTTCGGGTACCGCCGCCGGCGGCGCTGTGGACAAGGCCAACCGCACGGTGCAAAGAATATGGCAGGACAAAAAAATACTCGAAGTCACCTCGAGCGTAGTCAACAAGCCGGGCGGCGGCAACACGATCGCGTGGAACTACATCAACCAGCACGCGGGCGACGGCCATTATGTGTCGATCGCCCCGTATACGATACTGACCAACAAGATCATAGGCATGAGCCCGCTCTCTTATACGGATTTCACGCCGATCGCGCTCCTGTTCGACGAATACATTACGGTATCGGTGCGGGCCGATTCGCCAATCAAGAACGTGCAGGACATGATTGAGCGCCTGCGCAAAGATCCGTCATCGCTCAGCATCGCGGTCGCCAGCGCGCTCGGCAATCACATTCACGTTGGCATTGCCAAGCCGCTCAAAACCGCAGGCGTGGACATCAAGAAACTCAAAGTCGTCGCTTTCAAATCGTCGGGCGACTCCGTGGCCGCGCTGCTCGGCGGTCATATCGACGTCGTTTCTTCGACCACGCCCAACGTGCTGGGACAGTTGCTGGCGGGCAAGATACGCGTGATTGCGATTACGTCGGCGACCCGGCTGAGCGGGCCGCTCGCGGGCGTTGCCACCTGGAAAGAGCAGGGCGTGAATATCGAATTTAACGCGTCGCAGGGTGCTATCGGGCCGAAAGGCCTGGCTGCCCCGCAACTCGCGTTCTGGGAAAACGCATTTCTCAGGTTATCGCAGAGCGATGAGTGGAAAAAGGAACTTGAGGCCAGTAACTGGCAGAGCAATTACCGCAACAGCCAGGACACGGCGCGTTACTACGAACGCGAATACGCCGAGATGAAAGCCGTGCTCGGCGAGTTGGGCCTGGTGCGGCAATAGTGCAGACCGGTGCGACAGGCGGACCGCTGGCGGGGTATCGAGTGCTCGAGCTCGGTTCGACCGTGGCGGGCCCGTTTTGCGGGCGCCTGTTCGCCGACTTCGGCGCCGAGGTAACCAAGATCGAGCCGCTCGAAGGCGATGCGATTCGCGCCGCGGGCCGCCATCACCGCGGGAAATCGCTGTATGCGGCGAGCATATTGCGCAATAAGGATCTTGTCGCGCTCGATTTGCGTACGCCCCGCGGCCAGAGCATCGCGCGCAGACTCGCTGCCAAATGCGACATCGTGATTGAAAACTTTCGTCCGGGCGGGCTCGAGAAATGGGGCCTCGGTTACGCGGATCTCGCCGCAGTCCGGCCGGATATCATCATGGTGCGGATCAGCGGGTTCGGGCAGACCGGCCCCTACAGCCAGCGTCCCGGCTATGGCGTGATCGCCGAAGCGGCAAGCGGCCTGCGGCACCTGACCGGCGACCCCGACCGGCCGCCAGCGCGCGTCTCGATTGCCCTTACCGATTATATTACCGGCCTTTACGCCGCGTTGGGGGCCATGATGGCGCTGAACTATCGCGAGCGCACCGGTCGCGGCCAGTGCGTAGATGCGGCGCTCGCCGAATGTGCGTTCAGCCTGCTTGAGCCGCATGTCCCTGCATTCGACAAACTGGGAATCGTCGCGAACCGTACAGGGTCGGGCCTCGCTGGCAGTGCACCCAACAATCTCTATCCAACGCGGGACAGCTCTTACATCCACATCCAGGCGGCCCAGAACCCGGTGTTCAAGCGCTTTGTTCACGCGATCGGAATGCCGCAATTGCTGGCGGACCCGCGCTTTGCCGACGCGCTCGCGCGCGGCAAGCACATCGCCGACATCGACGCGGTCGTAACGGCCTGGACGGCAGCGCATGAGATTGCGGAAATCGAGCGCATTCTCGCGAATGCCGATGTGCCCGCCGCGCGCATCAATACGGTCGCCGATATTTTCGCAGATGCGCAGTTTCGCGCGCGCGACATGATTGTTGAGACGCCAGACGACGAACTGGGTTCGGTCAAGCTGGTCGGCTGCGTGCCCAAGCTGTCCTTGACGCCGGGCCGCATCAGCCGCAGCGGCGGGCGTCTCGGTCGCGATACGCGCGCCGTGCTGGGCGAGGCCGGCATCACGCCGCAAGAAATCGACGAACTCGCCCGCGACCACGTCATTCTGTGCGACTCGTGAAAACCGGCTCTATTGACGTGAGGGGATGTATGGCCTCCAGGCAATTACCTGCTGACTGCGCGGGGCGTTGCATTGGCACGCCAGCCCTGTTTTGCCGCGGGCCCGCATTATTGCTGAGCGCCGCGTGCTTTATGGCGTGGGCCTACAGCGCGGGCGCGCTGTGCGCCAGCCCGCCGCCAACTGCCTGGCAACCATCGAAGCCGATCGAATATATCGTTCCCGCCGGCGCCGGCGCGGCGCTGGATACTGCGGCGCGGGTCATCAAGCAAACCATGGAGAGCCAAAAAATTGTCACCCAGCCCATCATCGTGCTGAACAAGGCAGGTGGCGGGGGTGCACTAATGAATGCGTATCTCGACCAACGGGTCGGGGATGCGACAGTGGTGGCAACAATAGCGCCGACCCTGCTGACCAGCAGGATTACCGGGCAACTGAAACAAACTTACTCTGATTTCACACCGCTCGCGGTACTTTTCAACGACTATGTGGCGGTTGCGGTCCGTAACGATTCGCCAATACGAACGGCGGCCGACCTGATCGATCGCCTCAAAAAAACCGATACGCGCTTATCGGTTGGCGTTGCGGCAGCGATCGGGAACCATGTGCACATTGGTATCGCGCTGCCCGTAAAGGCGGCCGGCGTCGACCTGAAAAAACTGGGGGCGGTTGCCTACAAGTCATCGTCCGAGTCGGTGACCGGAATGTTGAGCGGCGATCTGGATCTGGTTGCCAGCACAACGTCCAACCTGGTGACGTTAATGGCTGCCGGCAAGCTGCGGATCATTGCAATCAGCTCCCCAGCGCGGCTTGGCGGTGCGCTCGCGGAGATTCCCACCTGGAAAGAGCAGGGAATTGACGTGCAACTCGTCGCTACGCAGGGAGTCATGGGCCCGCGAGGGCTGTCCGACGAGCAGATTGCATACTGGGAACGCGCGCTTTCGCAACTGCAGCGCTCTGCCGACTATATGGCGTTGCTGGAACGACATTATTGGACGGCCAATTTCATGCCCCGCCGCGAGGCCCTTAAGTATTACGATGCCCACTACGGGGCGTGGAAACAGACGCTGACCGACCTTGGCATTGCGAAAGATTGACTGCGTGCTTACTCCGAACGTCATTAAAAACGCCTTCGCGCCTGATCACACGGCCGCCATGCCGCCGGCAATTTGCGGCGCCGGCATGCAACCGTAAAAATTCAACCAGGACCAGACTATGGCATTTGAAAAACTACTCGAGGAATACGAAGCGCGGCGCGCCCGGGCGCTTGGCATGGGCGGCGCGGACAAACTGGCGCGGCGCAAAAAAGCCGGACAGTTGAATGCGCGCGAGCGCATCGCGGCACTGGTCGATGCCGGCAGCTTTATCGAATCGGGTCTGTTCGGTGCGTCGGGTGTGTATCCGGAGCAGGAAGCGGAAACACAGACTGACGGCAAGATTGCCGGCTTCGCGCGTATAGACGGTCGCGACGTGGCGGTCGTCGTCAACGATTTCACCGTGAAGGGCGCTTCAACGAGCGCCACCAACGGCAAAAAGGTCGGCCACATGAAACGCACCGCGACCGAGCGCGGTATGCCGCTCGTGGTCGTCGGAGAATCGACGGGCGCACGCCTGCCTGATGCGATGGGCGCGCGCGGCATGGGGCTCTTGCTCGGCAACGACAACACCCAGTTCCGCCGTACGCGCGAAACCCCGCTTGCCACCGCGGTCGTCGGCCCGTCGTTCGGCTCGTCGGCGTGGCTTGCGTGCCTGGCCGATTTTGCCGTGATGCAGAAGGGCGCGACGATGGCAGTATCGAGCCCGCGTCTGATTGAAATGGCGCTCAACGAAAAAGTCGACCTCGAAGCGCTGGGCGGCTGGCGTATGCACGCCGAAATCACCGGTCTCATCGACCAGGTCGTCGATACCGAAGAGGAAATGTTCGCTGCTATCAAGAGGTTCCTTTCCTACCTGCCGAGTCATCATCGTGAAGCGCCGCCGGACGCGCCGGTGCCAGCGGGTTCCGGCGCCGACATGAAAGACGTGTTTTCCATCGTGCCCGAGAAGCGCACCCAGGTGTACGACATGAAGCGCGTGATCAAGGCACTGGTCGACAAGGACTCGATGTTCGAATTGAAGCCGCGCTTCGGCAAGAGCGCGACAGTTTCGCTGGCGCGCCTCGGCGGCAAAAGCGTCGGCATAGTCGCCAACAATCCGTTGCATCGCGGCGGCGCGCTCGACGCCGATGCCTGCCGCAAGATCGTCGATTTTCTGGTGCTGTGCGATTCGTTCAACGTGCCCATCGTGCTGCTGGTCGATACGCCGGGTTTCCAGATCGGCACCGAAGCCGAAAAAAGCGGCGCGCCGGGCAAGATCATGAATTTCATGAACGCGATGACTTTGGTCACGGTGCCCAAGCTGTCGGTAATATTGCGTAAAAGTTACGGTCGCGCTTACGTCTGCATGGGCGGCGGCCGGCACTCTGACGATATCGCGGCGTGGCCGACGGCGGAAATCAGTTTCATGAGCCCGGAGTTCGCTACCACCATCGTACATGGCGTTAAACCGGGCGATGCGGATTATCCTGCGCGGCTTGCCGAAATCGAGCAGGGTTCTGATTCGCCCGACGGAGACGCGCGACTATCTGATACGCATGCTCGAAGTCTACAAATTACGCATGACCAAAGGTGTCGGCCAGCATTTGATGCGCACCTGGCCGACGAGTTACTAAAGGCTTAGCCACAGAGAACACAGAGAACACAGAGGTCACAGAGAAAGACGTTTTTGTTTCCAGAGCTTTTTAACTCTGTGTTCTCAGTGTTCTCAGTGTTCTCTGTGCCCTCCGTGGCTGAAAGGTTTTAATGTTTAACAAAGTAATTGTCGCGAACCGCGGCGCTGTCGCCGCCCGGGTGCTGCGCGCGTTGCATGAAATGCGCATCAAATCTGTCGCCGTCTACTCCGAAGCCGACTACGGTGCGCCTTACCTCGAAATGGCCAGCGAAACTTATGCCATAGGTGCAGCACCCGCGCGCGACAGCTATCTCAACCAGGACCTGCTGCTCGATGTATTCAAGCGCGCGGGCGTCGACGGCATGCATCCCGGTTACGGCTTTCTGTCGGAAAACGCTGAGTTCGCGCAAAAAGTGCAGGACGCCGGCGTGCACTTCATCGGTCCGTCACCCAAATGGATAGATGCCATGGGGCACAAGACGCGCGCCCGTGAAATCGCGGCGAAGTACGGCATGCCGATGTCCAAAGGTTCGGATGTCCTGCCGATGGAACCGGAAGCCATAATGGCAGCGGCGCGCAAAATCGGCTATCCGGTACTGGTCAAACCCGCGGGCGGCGGCGGCGGCATCGGCATGCTGCCGGCGAAAGACGAAAGTGAATTGCTCGCCGTCGTCGAGCGTTCGCGTTCGATGGCGAGCCGCGGTTTCGGCAATGCGGAAGTTTATCTCGAGCGCCTGTTCGAGCGGCCGCGCCACGTTGAATTCCAGGTACTCGGCGACCAGCACGGCAATGCCGTGCATTTGTTCGAGCGCGATTGCTCGGTGCAGCGCCGCAACCAGAAGGTCATCGAAGAGGCGCCGGGCCCCGCGCTCGACCGCTCGAAAGTGAATGCGGTCGCCGATCAGATCGCGGCCATCATCAAGGAAATGGGCTACGACAATATCGGCACCGTCGAAATGCTGATGAGCGCCGACGGCTCGTTCAACTTCCTGGAAATGAATACACGTTTGCAGGTCGAGCACGGCGTGACCGAAGAAGTGACGGGTGTTGATCTCGTGAAAGCACAAATCCGCTCTTCCGCTGGCGAGAAATTGACTGACATCCTGCCAGCCAAGCTGGCGATCAACGGCCATGCGATACAGGCGCGCGTATACGCCGAAGACCCGAAGAATTTTTTCCCTTCGCCCGGCAAGCTCACGGTATTCCGTCCGCCCGAAGACAAAGGGATACGCGTCGAGACCGGCTACGCGGAAGGCCGCGACGTGACGCCGCATTACGACCCGATGATCGCCAAGGTGATCGTACATGCCGCGACGCGTGAACTCGCGATCCAGCAGCTCGCGCAGGCG
>JAIOOZ010000277.1 GCA_021414185.1 Betaproteobacteria bacterium | reverse complement strand
GTACAACAGGGCGCCAAGGATAGCCGTTTTCCCCTCTAGCGTCCAACCGGCCCGGGGTTTTACGGTGTGCCGCGATTGCCGTTATAATGCGTGCCTTGCCAACGCCTTACCGCGGGAAAACTCATGAGCGAAGTCCATATCGAGGAACACTCCTCGCCGATCAAGACGCCGAAACAACTCATCATCGTCATCCTGCTGTCGTTTCTGGTGCCGATCGGACTGATCGTCATGCTGTCGCAACTGCTCACTACCGGTATCAACACCGGCAAGGGCAATCCCGCTTTGACCGACGAAGCGGTTGCCGCGCGCATCAAGCCGGTCGGACAGGTCGAAGTCACCGATCCGAACGCGCCCAAGGTCGAGAAGTCGGGCAAGGAAATCGTTGAAACGGTCTGCGGCGCCTGCCATACAACGGGCGCGCTCAATGCGCCCAAGATCGGCGACAAAGCGGCGTGGGCACCGCATCTTGGAATGGGGCTCGAAAAGCTGACGCAAAGTGCGATCAAGGGCGTGCGCCAGATGCCGGCGCGCGGCGGCAGTCCTGATTTGGGCGACACCGAGATCGCGCGCGCCATCGTCTACATGGCCAACCAGTCGGGTGCCAGCTTCAAGGAACCGGCAGCCAAGGCGGCGCCCGCCAAAGCCGATGCCAAGGGCAAAGCCAAATAGCTCCGCCCGCATCCATGAAAAAAGCGCAGACGTGTCTGCGCTTTTTTTATCTGCCTGCGCGCCGACCACCAATGATGAACAACCGGCGGAGCTGAGGACACGTTGATGGCGACCTATGCGATCGGCGACATCCAGGGTTGTTATTCGACGCTGCGGCGACTGCTCGACAAACTAGCCTTCGAGCCGGCGCGCGACCGCCTGTGGCTGGTCGGCGACCTCGTGAACCGCGGCCCTCAATCGCTCGCCGTACTGCGTTTCGTGAAAGACCTTGGCACGCGTGCGATCACTGTGCTCGGCAATCACGATCTGCATCTGCTGGTGGTCGCCGCCCGCCACGTCAAGCAGCACCATGGCGACACATTGACCGCGATCCTGCGTGCCCCCGACCGCGACGAACTGCTGGACTGGCTGCGCCGGCGCAAGCTGATGCACACCGCCGGGCGCTATGCGATGGTGCATGCGGGCGTACTGCCGCAATGGTCGATCGCCAAAGCACGCGGCCTCGCGCGCGAAGTCGAAGCGGCGCTGCAATGCGACGATCACGACGACTTTTTGCGCCAGATGTACGGCAACCAGCCCGACCGCTGGCGCGATGACCTCACCGGCGTCGACCGGCTGCGCGTCATCACCAACGTGTTCACGCGCCTGCGCCTGTGCACCGCGGACGGCAAAATGGAATTCGCGCACAAGGGCGCGCCCACCCATTTGCCGCGTGGCTACCGGCCGTGGTTC
>JAIOOZ010000276.1 GCA_021414185.1 Betaproteobacteria bacterium | reverse complement strand
GTACTTTTTGTATTTCGACAACAGGCGCTTGGGCTGCTTGAACGCATCGCGCCGGAACGGGTCGCCCAGTTCGCGCGTGAGCATCAGGTTGATGACGGTCGGCTTGTTCGACTTCACGGCGCCGCGCAGGGCATCGCCGATGTCGTCGACATGATCGACCGTTATGACTTTGGCGCCCATCACCTTGGCGACTTCGGCAAAGTTCGGGTTTTCGAGATTGGTGCCGAGGTAGCGGTTGTTGAAATAATCGATCTGGTTTTTCTTTTCCGCGCCCCACTGGCCGTTGTTGAACACCACCGCCACCACCGGAATGTCTTCGCGCACGCAGGTCATCACTTCAGCGAGGCTCATGCCCCAGGCTCCGTCGCCAACGTAGGCGATGGCGGGACGGTCCGGCCGGCCGACTTTCGCGCCGATCGCGGCGGGATACGAATAGCCGCAGTTGCCGAAACTCATTGCCGCGAGAAAACTCGGCGCCGTGTCGAAATGCAAATAGGAATTCGATACCGAGCACACGTTGCCGATGTCGGTGGATACCATCGCGTTCTTCGGCATTGCCTTGGCCAAAGCAGCAAGCGCCTGACGCGGGCCGATGCGGCCTTTTTCGTTGGGCGACGGCCATTTCGCGAGTTCCTGCGCCCACGCGTCTTTCTCTTTGCGCACTTCACCCAGACGCGCCTTGTTCGGCGGCATCTTGCCAAATGCCTGCAGGCGCTGCAGCAGTTCGCGCGCCGCCAGCTTCGCGTCGCCGCAAATCCCGATCGACACTTTTTTCACCAGACCCAGCATGCGCGGATCGGAATCGATCTGGATGATCTTGGCGTTCTTCGGCCAGTACTCCATACCGTGCTGCGGCAGCGTGCCGAAAGGTCCGAGCCGCGAGCCGAGGGCCAGCACAACGTCGGCGCGCGAAATGAGTTTCATCGCGGCCTCCCTGATAGCCGAGCGGGCCGCACGACAACGCGTGGCTCGCCGGGAACGAATCGTTGTGCAGATAGCTGTTGACCACCGGGGCGGTCAGGTATTCGGCCAGCGCCACGCAATCCTTGATGCCGTTCGCCATCACGACACCGCCGCCGGACAAAATGACCGGGAACTTGGCTTTGGCCAGCAGCCGCGCAGCTTCGTTCAGCGACTCGGGCCCGCCGGCGCCGCGCTCGATTTTTTGCGGCGCCTGAATTTCATAGTCCGCTTCGCCGTAGTAGTAATCGCGCGGGATGTTGATCTGCACCGGGCCGCGTTCGTGCATCGCGATGGTGAACGCGCGGTGCATGAGTTCGGCCATGCGCGTCGGTGAATTCACATGCACCTGCCATTTCGTGATCTTCGAAAAAATCGGCATCTGCTCGGTTTCCTGGAAGCCACCGAGACCCATCGTCAGGCTGCCTGATTCAGGCGTGATGCAGACGACCGGCGAATGCGCCCAGTAGGCCGCCGCGATGCCGGTGACGAAGTTGGTGATGCCGGGGCCGTTCTGCGCGATACACACGCCATGCTTGCCGGTGACGCGCGAGTAGCCGTCGGCCATGTGCGCCGCGTTCTGCTCGTGCGCGACCGAAATGAAGCGGATGCCGGCGAGCGGAAACAGATCGTGCGCATCCATATAAGCGGAGCCGACGATGCCGAACGTGTCCTTGACGCCCTGCGCAACCAGCGTTTCGACAAACGCTTCGGACGGCGTCATGCGCACTTTGCCGGCGGCGGCGGCGAGATTTTTGACTTCGGTCATGGTGTTCATTGAGACTCCTCGCGACAAAATTAAACGTGAGTAAGAGGGGCGCAGTTTAGCGCGGCAACAGCGATTTTGGAAGCGCTTACATTTTACTGCGGTGCGGCTATTCGCCTGGGTGCCGAACGTTTCTTTCGGCTGACACCTTATGCGGCGGGCGGTCCTTCAACACTTGCCGAGCGCGCATCGCCGCGCGCTGTCAGGGCGATGCCGCCCAGGATCAACACGCAGCCGACCAGGTGGTAAAGGTATAAGCGTTCGCCCAGAAACACGATGGCCAGGAGCGGCGTGTAGACGAGCATCAAATACATGAACGGCCCGGCGCGGCTGGGCCCGACCTGCTGCACCGCGCGGTTCCAGAACACGTAGGCGACGACTGTAGAGAACGCGCCGATGTAGGCGATGGCGGCCACGACCGGCATGGTGGGATTGAGCGTGCGGCCCGACGCGATTTCCCACGCGTACAACGGCACCATCGCGCACACGCCCGCCGCCGAAATCACCCACAGCATGGCGAGCTGATTGAGTTCCGCCGGCCGCCAGCGCAGGCACACGGTGTAAATGGCCCACGCCAGTGTCGCCAGCAATACCCACAAATCGCCGCGGTTGAGCTGCAGCGTCGCCAGCACCATCGGATCACCCCCGGTGAGAATCACCACCACGCCGCTCAACGAAATGATCACGCCCAGTGCCTGCGGGATGGACAGGCGTTCGCCGACCAGCACGTGCGACAACATGAATATCAGTACCGGCGTTACCGAATTGAGCAATGCGCTGTTGGTCGCGGTCGTCTGGCTCAACCCGATGTAAACCGGGATGTGCTGAAACACCGTGGCCAGCAGGCCGAGCAGGCACAGCACGCGCCACGAGCCCGCGATGAGCTGCCATTGCCGGCGCAGGTGCGTGTACGCGAACGGCGACAGGATGATGAGCGCGGTCAACCAGCGCCAGAACGCCAGCGCGACCGGCGGCGCGTCAAAGCGCAGCGCGCGCGCGATCACCCAGTTGCCGGCCCAAAACAGCACGGCAACCGCCAACAGCAGGTAAGGGAAATACGGCGAACGGCGCAAGTACGGTGTTACCAGTAAGCCATGGCGCCGCGGAACAGTTCGCGCAGATCGTCGCGGCTGACTTCGCGCGGCGCGTTTTTGATCACACGCTGCTGCGGCCACGTGCCTTCGACCAGCGCATCGACGTCGCGCTCGGAAAAACCGATCGAGCTCAAGCCGCCGGGAAATTTCGTCGCCTTCATGAACTTGATGATTTGCCCGGCCAGCACTTCGCCGGCGTCGGCGGGCGTAGCACCCCGCATGTCGGCGCCGAGGCGGTGCGCTGCGTCGAGATGGCGGTCGGGACACGCCACCGCAGTATAGCGATAGACCGACGGCGCGTTGAGCACCACTGACATGCCATGCGGCACGAACGGATCGCCCTGCGGATAATGCGGCGCGCGATATTCACGCACCAGCCCCGATACCGCGTACGACATGCCGTGCGGTAAATGGCAGCCGGCGTTGCCGAACGCGATGCCCGCGAGAGTCCCCGCGTACATCATTTCAGCGCGCGCTTCGGTGTCGCTTGGATCGTTCACCGCGCGCACCAGGTACTTGCCGACGAGACCCAGCGCTTCGAACGCGACCATGTCGCTGAACGGGTTCGCGCCCTGCGACGGCGGGCGCACGCTCGACCCGGCGGGCCGCATGCGGCGTGCATACGATATATCGGTCAGCGTTTCAAGCGCGTGCGACATGGCATCGAAGCCGGTCGAGGCGACGATAGTGGATGGCAGCGTGCGCGTCACTTCCGGATCGATAAGCCCGGTGGTCGGCTTCAACAGGCGGGATTGAATGCCGGTCTTCGCTTTCATGGCGAGCAAATCGAAAATGGCGATGCCGGTCGCCTCCGAGCCCGTGCCCGAAGTCGTCGGACATGCGATATGCGGCTTCAGCGGACCGGGTACCGGCTGGCCGCCGCCGACCGGCGCATTCACGTAAGTCAGGAGATCGGCGGGATAAGTCGAATAGAGGTTCGCCGCCTTGCATGTATCCATCACCGATCCGCCGCCGACCGAAAAAAAACCGTCGAACTTGCCTTCCACCGCGAAGCGCGCCGCCGCCTTGAACGACTCGTCGGTCGGCTCGACTCTCACTTCATCGTAAATCGCGAAGTCGATGCCCGCGGCCTTGAGCGCACGCGTCACTGTTTCCAGCGGCGGCAGTTTCCGTACACCCTGGTCGGTGTAAATGCCGACCCGCTTCATGCCCAGAGCGCGCGCCTGGTCGCCCGCCTCGTTGAGACAACCAGCGCCGAACGTCAGCGTCGATGCATCTATGGTGAATGCGCTGTCGCCGCCGGCGGTCTGCGTGAAATATTGATGACAACAACCCATGAAATTCTCCGGCTCTAGTCCGCAGTAAAGATATCCCGATAGCCGCTGTATATGGATGCGATGATCACCGGTCCGAGTACGAGGTAGCCCAGCATGACCGGTATTGCCGCCACCACGCACAGCACCATCATGACGACACCGTAGAGCAGGAACGGTACGATGTTCTTCAGGCACCCGAAGAAACTTACCTTCATGGCTTCGACCGGCTTCAGGTTGTTGAAGACGATCAGCGACGGCGCAAACCACAGCGCCATATAGAGTGGCAAAGCCAGCGCGAGCGATACAAGCATGGCCAGCACGAAAGACAATCCCAGCGCGCCGGCACCCGCCACCGCACTGCTGCCGCCGAATATCATTGCCATGAAGGCGCCACCGCCCATGATGACGATCGCCGGTATGAACGCGATTATCCAGCCCACCAGTGCAAGCACGCCCAGCACCACGAGATCGCCGGTATTGCGCGAGAACCCGGCAAACAAGTGCCCGATTTCGAGTTCTTCACCGTGGTCGAGCGCGCGGGCGCCCAGCATCAGTCCGCCCATGAACACCTGCATCAGCAGCACGTTGGCCAGCGAGCCGATCAAGGGAATGAAGGCGACGACGATCGAGCATGCGACAAATGCGATCAGGATCAGGATCCAGATGCCGGGCTGCTTTTTGAACAACGCGAAACCTTCTGCGATCCATTCCCAGCCGCGGCCGGCATCGACCGCGCGCCCGGTGGAGGAAAAAACGACTTCCGGCGCGGCGGGTACGGCGGGGGGCTGGGCGGGCTGGTACGGGTTCGGTTCACTCATGGCGGCTCTCCTCGTTATGGTGGTGGGAATGCGCGTGACCGGCGACTGGCCCATCGTAGTGCAATCCCAACGTCATGACAAATCATGACGCAATTAACCGCGCGCAGCGTCCTCTAAAATCATGTCAGCAGCTTTTTCCGCGATCATCACGACCGGCGCGTTGGTGTTGCCCGACACCAGCGTCGGCATGATGGAAGCGTCGACCACGCGCAGTCCCGCCACGCCGTGCACCTTGAGACGGGTGTCCACCACCGACTGCGCGTCGGCACCCATCTTGCAGGTGCCGACCGGATGGAAGATGGTCGCGCCGTAGCCGCGCACGAACTCGAGCACCTCGTCGTCGCTTTGCACGCTGTCGCCGGGCCGGTATTCATCGCCGATCAATGCGGCGAGCGCGCGCGTGCGCGCCAGCTTGCGCGCGACCTTCACGCCTTCGATCATGGTGCGGCAATCGATTTCGGTCGACAGATAATTCGGCCGCATGGCCGGCGCCGCCAGCGGATCGCGCGACTTGATCATCACCGTGCCGCGCGACGTGGGCCGCAACTGGCACATCGAAAACGTGCAGCCCGGCCACGGATGGGTCTTGGCGCCCGCCATTTCGGCCGACAGCGCAGCAAAGTGAAACTGGATATCGGGGGTCGCCGCCTGCGGCAGCGCGCGCGCGAACATGCCGCCGTAATTGATGCCGATGGCGAGCGGGCCCGTGCGGTGCGCGAGCCAATTCCAGCCCATTTTCGCGCGGCCCCACACACTGCGCAGATCGTCGTTGATGGTGATCGGCTGCTTCACCTTGTACATGACGCGCGCCTGCAGATGGTCCTGCAGGTTCTCGCCGACGCCCGGCAAATCGTGCACCACGGATATACCGTGCTCCTGCAAAAACGACGCCCGTCCGAGGCCGGACAACTGCAGCAGCTGCGGACTTTGCAGTGCGCCCGCCGCCAACACCACTTCGCGCCCCGCGCGCGCTTCACGTTCAACACCGTGCTGTAGATAGCGCACACCGACCGCACGCTTGCCTTCCATCATAAGTGCGGTCGCCCGCGCCTCGGTTTCAATGCGCAAATTGGCGTGCTTGCGGGCGGGCTTGAGATACCCGACCGCGGTCGAACAGCGCCAGCCGTTGCGCGTGAATAACTGGTAATAACCGACGCCTTCCTGTTGCGCGCCGTTGAAGTCGTCGTTGCGCGGCAAGCCCAGTTCGCCGGCGCCATTGATGATTGCGTCCATCAGCGGATGCGTCTCACCGATGTCGGAACACGCGAGCGGCCCGTCGCCGCCGTGAAATTCGCTCGCACCGCGCGAGTTGCCTTCACACTTGATGAAATACGGCAATACGTCCTGCCAACTCCAGCCGGCGTTGCCGAGCTCCGCCCAACGGTCGTAATCCTGGTGCTGGCCGCGAACGTAAATCAGCCCGTTGATCGAGCTGGAGCCGCCGAGCCCGCGGCCGCGCGGCCAGTAAACCTGGCGGTTGTTCATGGCGGGCTCCGGCTCGGTGGAAAAGCCCCAGTTATAGACCGGGTGAAACATGGTCTTGGCATAGCCGATCGGCAGGTGGATCCACAGCGAGCTGTCGCGCGGCCCTGCTTCAAGCAACAGGAC
>JAIOOZ010000275.1 GCA_021414185.1 Betaproteobacteria bacterium | reverse complement strand
TGAAGCCTGGCGGAAAGCGGTTCGCTGCCGGGGCTGCTGGCGCGGCGCCGCCAAAGCCCGTCGAAAGATCCGGCTGCGCGCTGGGCGCGGCCGTCGCGCCGGCGCCCGCGTACTGCAGCGGCTGCTCGGTCTGCTGCTTTGGCCGCAGCATGCGAAACACGAACATGGCCGCGGCGGCGAGCGCCAGTATCATCAGGATGCTGCCGAATGCGCCGCCCAGGCCGTTGCCCATGAACATCGAGGCGAGTCCGGCGCCGATGGCGAGTCCCGCCAATGGTCCGAGCCAGCGGCTCATGCCTGAGGGTTGCGGTGCCGGAGTGCCGGGCGCGGGTGCGGCAGCCGGCGCCGCTTGTTGTGCCGGCGGCTTGGCCGCGGGCTGTGCCGGCGGCTTGGCCGCGGGCTGCGTGATGGTGCGTTGCTTGCCTATGCTGGAGCCGCCGCCCAAGCGCTTGGCATCCGCGTCAGGAGCGATCAGCCCCAGGGTCAACACCGCTGCAAATATCGTCATCAACTTGTTCATTGTTTCCTCCGGTCCGAATGTGTACATCGGGGCATCATTCTACCAACACTAGGGCGCGCAACTATTAAGCTTTGCAATCATCCGCGGCGCGTAAGCCCTCAAACATGCCGAATTGGCGGCTTAAGCCGCTGTTCCGGCCGATTTTGACGCGGGATCAGGGTTTGACCGAGCTGATCTCGGCGAGTTCGAATATGTTCCAGTCGCCGCGAAAAGTCGGACATCCGCCGCGCGTGCAACGGCTGACGTCCAGCCACGAGGATTTGCTCTCGCTTTTGACCGGGCGGCCCAGCGCCGGCGCGTACCAGTCGATTTCCACAATGTTGGTTTCCAGCCGGAAACCGTCCCAGTCGCCCGCATACGTGCGGCGCATGATCTTGATGGTATCGAAGGTGCCGGCGGGCACGGTGATGCGTTCGCTGCCCAGCACTTCGCCGTCGACGCGCACGCTGTTGTGTTTGCCGGTTGCGGGATCGAGCGCGTTGACGCGCACCGACCACGAGCCCGTCGCGTCGCCCGGCGGCGCATAAACCGGCAATGCAGTGGTGAATTCAAAGTCGCGCAACTGATCGTGGCTGGCGAGCGGGTGGCGCAGCCAGTTGCCGTTCTTCGTGTAGATCTCGGTGCGCGCGACACCCGCGCTCGGCGTGTCGGTGGTCACCGCGACTTCGATGCGATCGGCTTCCGCCTTGTCGACGCGGTAGCTGATTTTTCCGCGCAGTTCGTTGTTGTAGCCGTTCGAGATGCGATACACGTACGCGTCGCCGGTCGCGGCCGGCGCGCTGGTTGCCAGGGTCGCGAGCAGGCTGCAAACGAAAATCGATGCAGATACTTTGAACATGAACGCCTCCGTTGGTACTGCTGCCCGAAACTGCTTTTAAAACCGGTAGCCGCGGTGCAGTGCGACGACTCCGGCGCTCAAGTTGAAGTATTCGACCCGTTCCAGCCCTGCTTGTTCCAGCAGGGACTTCAATTGTTCCTGGTCGGGGTGCACGCGGATGGATTCGGCAAGATAGCGGTAGCTGTCGCTGTCCTTGGCGACGAGCTTGCCGATGAGCGGCAATACCTTGAGCGAATACGCATCGTAAAGCGGCTGCAGCGGTTGCCACACGCGCGAGAATTCGAGCACGAGCAGGCGTCCGCCGGGTTTCAATACGCGGTGCATTTCGGCGAGCGCGCGATCCTTGTGGGTCATGTTGCGCAGCCCGAACGCAACGCTCACGCAGTCGAAATGCGCGTCCGCGAACGGCAGATGTTCGGCGTCACATTGCACCGCGGGCGCCATGATGCCGGCGTCGAGCATGCGGTCGCGGCCCAGCGCCAGCATCGCAGGATTGATGTCGGTAAGCACGACTTCGCCGCTGGCGCCGACGCGGCGCGCGAACTGGATTGCAAGGTCTGCGGTGCCGCCGGCGACGTCGAGCACGCGCTGCCCGGGCCGCAAGCCGCTTTGCTCGACGGTAAAGCGCTTCCACAGGCGGTGCAGCCCGGCGGACATCAGGTCGTTCATCAGGTCGTAACGCGCCGCGACCGATTCGAACACGCCGGCCACCCGGCGCGCCTTGTCTTCTTCCGCGATTTTCTCGAATCCGAAGTCGGTGGTGCCGGTCATGATGTTGTGTCCGTAGCCATTATTTTATGCAAGCGTGCCGGTAGTCATTTTGCGTGCGGCCAGATTACCAAAGATTCTCGCCGCGGCGAAACCGCTCCGCCATTTCCTGCATGAAGTCCGGCGGTCCGTGCGTAACTATGCGCTTTTTACCGGTAAAGGCGCCGTCTATTTTTTCGTATTCCTCGCCGAGCAGGGGGCGCTGCGTTTCCTGGGCGTATTGTTTCAGCCAGTTCAGGGTGCGCTGCGGAATGCGCGCGCCCGCCGCGACCGCGACTATCGCGGGCTGGCCGCGCCAGGTCAGGCGGTCGAACATCACGATGGCTTTGCAGTTGTCGGGCCGCAGCCAGTCGGGCAAGGCGCTATCGTCGCCGCGCCAGGCGCACACGAACGTGCGGCACGGATGCACCGGCCGGTTGGCGTAGTCATTGCAGCCGCCATTTTCGCAATGCGCGCACGGCGAACCGAGGTAAGCGCGCGCGGCTTCGACGTCGATTTTCAGCCAGCCTTCGCAGCAGGCCGTGCAGGGATGGCATTCGCGTGGAGCAGGAGGTTTCACGATCCGTCAGTTCGCAATTACGGCGCTATGGAATGTCCCGCGTTATTTTTTGTCGCGGCTGGCGCCGGCCGCCGCGAGGCGGCCGAGATAATGCGCCCACATCTCCGCCTGCCGCGTGCCAAAATCATAAAGCAGGTCCCACGAGTAGATGCCGGTGTCGTGGCCGTCGGAAAAGCACAGTTGCACAGCATAGGTGCCGACCGGTTCGATGCGGTTGATCGTGACTTCTTTTTTCCCAACCTGCAGGACTTCCTGTCCCGGCCCGTGCCCGCGAACTTCGGCGGAGGGCGAGTGGACGCGCAGGAATTCGCACGGCAGGCTGAATATTTTGCCGTCTACATAGGTGATTTCGAGCAACCGCGATTTCTGATGCAGCTTGATTTCGGTCGGCGTCGGCTTGTCGGGTGCGGCCATCGGAGTCGTGTCCAGGCGGACAATTTTGGGGTACGCATGATAGCCGACTTGGCCGCACAAGAATATTGCCCGCGCGACCAGCCGCCGCGCATGGACCAACATCGCGGGGCGCGCCGCGCCCCGCGGCTTACACCAGCGTCACCGTGCAGCGGTCGAAGTCGCTGCCTTTTTCGATGACGTTGACGAGCTTGGCGACCTGCTTCTGGTCGCCGAACAATTCGACGAAACGCCCGGCCTGGTACCAGCCGGTGGGCAGTATCAGCGTGGCCGGGGTTGCCGGCACCGCCATTTCGGGCAGCAGCAGCGCGCGCTCGAAGCCGTTGATGCCGGAAGGCGCATTGAAATTCGCCGGCCGCACCACTACCGCGCGGGCAATGCCGGGAAAGAGGCGCACGCCGACGAACAATTCGTTGTTCTCTTCGGTGCGCATCCATTGCACGAGGCCGAGATAAAACAGTTTGCTGGTGCCGCGGCGCACCGCGAGGAGCTGATTGTGGCCGATGCGCAATTCGGCGTCGTGCTCGCGCAGCATGCACATGAAACCGGAGTTGCTCTGGTTCACCAGTTCCCACGACTCCACCGCCGAGCTCTCAAGGGAAACGAGCGTGCGTTCGGTGCGCTCGCTGATGTGGCCGAACAGCTGCATGTCGTGCTCTTCCTGCCGCGACAGCTGCGAACCCGGCGTGCGGAACGCGCGGCCGCTGACAAAATAATGCGCCGCGTGCACGCCCAGGCACACCTGGGCTTTTTCTTCGAGCATGTTGCGCTGTTCGCCGCGGCCGGTGCCGGCGCGGCACCACTGGATATAGAGCAGCATCAGCAGGTTTTCGCAGCCCGGCTGGCGCGCATCGTCGCC
>JAIOOZ010000396.1 GCA_021414185.1 Betaproteobacteria bacterium | reverse complement strand
CAAGGTGCGCGACTGGCGGTCGAGTGTCAGGTAACCGAGGCCGACCGTAGTAAGGTACGACAGCCGCGCGCGGATTTCGCCGAGCAGCAGATCCGTTGCCTCATCCAGGTGAACGCTGGAGGGAGAAGCAGGGGCCCCTTCAGGGGATGCGACCCCGGAGGCGTTCGTAGCGCTCGCACTCGCTGCATTTTCAATTTGTGGTTTCCTTCCTGCGAGCGCAGGGAGGTGCAGATGATCGACGAACGCACGCGTGCGGTCTATCGGCAGCAGCATGAGGTCGTGCACCGTTAAGCCCGGCAGCGCGCGCAGGATTTCGTCGTCGTACTTGACGCTCACAGCGCGGTAGCGTTTGGTCGGTGGCAGCGCGCCGTCGGCATCCTGCTTGCTGCCGAGGCGCCACGCCAGCGCGTCGGGCTTCAGCCGCGCGCCGCCGCACGCCTGGCACGGCGTGTAAGCGCGGTACTTCGACAGCAGCACGCGGATGTGCATCTTGTAGGCTTTGCTTTCCAGCCACTTGAAGAAATGGCGCACGCCGTACCAGGTGCCGGGCCAGGATTTTTTCCAACTCACCCATTCAGGCTCGCCTTCGAGCACCCAGTCCTTTTGCTTTTGCGTCAGCTCGCGCCACGGTGTGTCGAGCGGGATGCCGCGTTTCTTCGCGTACTTCTCGATGTCGTCCTGGCATTCGTGAAAGCTCGGCGTCTGCCACGGCCGGATCGCGCCGCCGCGCAAAGTCTTCGACTCGTCGGGCACGATCAAACCGAAATCGACGCCGATCACGCGCCCGAAGCCGCGGCATTCGTCGCACGCGCCGAGCGGCGAGTTGAAAGAGAACAGGCTGGGCGTCGGCTCCGCGTAATGAATGTCGCAGTCGGCGCAGTGCAGCGCCGCGGAGAAGCGCCACGCGGCTTCGCCCGTGAGGCGAGAGGGGAGAGGGGAGAGGGGGACGTCGCCGTCGGCGACGTAGACGTTGACGTGTCCCATGCCGACGCGCAGCGCGGCTTCCAACGCCTCGATTACGCGTACGCGCTCGGCATTGCCGAGGCGCAGGCGATCCTGCACGACTTCGAGCAGGTTCTTGTCTTCACGGTGAAAACGGGTGTAACCCTGCGCACCCAGCAGTTCCTTGACCTCTTTCTCGGAGAAATTCTTCGGTACCGGCACCGGGAAAGTGATGATCAGGCGCGGGTCGCCGGCGGCCTGCGCGCGGGCGGCGAGCGCGGCGTAAATGGTGTCCGGCGTGTCGCGATGGATGGAGCGTCCGCAGCCGCGGCAGAACAATTGCGCCGTGCGCGCGAACAGCAGTTTCAGGTGATCGTTCAGCTCCGTCATGGTGCCGACCGTCGAGCGCGAGGTGCGCACCGGGTTGGTCTGGTCGATCGCAATGGCCGGCGGTATGCCGTGAATGGCATCGACCTGCGGCTTGTCCATGCGGTCGAGGAACTGCCGCGCGTACGGCGAGAACGTCTCTACATAGCGGCGCTGGCCCTCGGCGTAGAGCGTGTCGAACACCAGCGACGACTTGCCCGAGCCCGAGACGCCGGTGACCACGATCAGCTCGTTCAGCGGGAGTGCCAGCGACAGGTTTTTCAGATTATTCTGGCGCGCGCCGATGATTTGAATTGCGTCAGGCGAGAGGCGAGATGGCCCGGGGCCACGTGGGGCGAGAGGGGCGTCTGCGGCATCGAGTTCGCCGGTATTGCGATAGGTCATGCCTGTGTCGGGTTTCATCGGGGCGCGGGGAATGCAGGAAGCTTTCAGACGGGCGGCGCGACCAAGAGAGCAAAGCCTCGCCTCTCTCCTCACGCCTCACGGTATTCTAACTGGTGTGTCAAGCGGGTTACTGCGACAGCCGGCGGCCGCGGGAAGTTCCTGCCCGCATTTTGCATACTTGCTGGCTGGATCAAGGCTCGCGCCGGATTTCGTGCTGCAGCCACGCCATGAAATGTTTGACCTGCGGGCGCTGGGCGGCGTGCGGCGAAACGATGACGAAGTATTCGCGCGTGCCGGCGATGCGGTCCTGGAACGGCGCGACCAGCGCGCCGCTTTTCAGAAAGCGCAGGACCAGCGGCGTGCGCCCGAGCGCGACACCTTCGCCCGCGATCGCGGCTTGTATCAGCTGGTCGTAATGGCTGTAGCGCGCGACGCCCGCTGCTTTCAGTTCGGCGAGATTGAACGCTTCGAGCCACTGGTTCCAGGCGAGCCATGGATACTGGCCCGCCGGGTCGTCGAAATGCAGCATGACGTGGCGCGCGAGGTCGGCGGGTTTTTTCAGCGGACGCGCGCGGTCGAGTTCCAGCGCCGGGCTGCAGACCGGAAAGACCTCTTCGCCCGTCAGCGACAGCGCGCCCGCGGGTGCTGCGCGCGGCTCGCAGAAACGGATCGCGATGTCGATGCGCTCGCGCTCGAGACTGGATACGTCGTTGGTCGCCGCCAGCCGCACGTCGATGCCGGGCTGGACTTTGCGAAAGCGCGCCAGCCGCGGCACCAGCCACAGC
>JAIOOZ010000303.1 GCA_021414185.1 Betaproteobacteria bacterium | reverse complement strand
AACATCGCGGCGTGGGATGCGACGAGCGTCGGGTGCGTGTGCGACAGATTGGAGGTGCCGGTCGCAAGCTTGATGGTCTTCGTCGCGTGGATCAGCGACGCCAGAAAAATAAAACTGTTGGTGACGTTCTCGGATTTCTCGGTCAGGTGCTCGCCGACGAATGCGTCGTAAAACCCGAGCCGGTCCGCGAGGATGATTGCTTCGCGGTCTTCCTCCAGCGTGAGTGCTGGCGCGCGATGCGCCGGATGCATGGGCATCGTGAAGTAACCAAGTCGCATGAAGTGCATTCCTCTTTGCCGGCGGGGCCGCGGCGGATTTGTTCGCGGGTCGATGCCCCCGCCATGAAGTCGGATAATAATATGAAATGCCCGGCGCGGCGTGCCTTGCGAGAGCCGGCATAAACGCGTAACCTTTTTCACGCAATACCGCGCTGGCAAGAACTTCGCATTTCAAGCGAAACAAGGCGCGAATCCTGCAAGCGATCCGGAAATAACCCAACCAGGGAGGAGCCATGACCGCAATCATCCGTATTTCCATTGTGTGCGCGCTTGTGCTCTCCGCCGCGGGCTGCGCGACGACCGAAAACATCGGGACCATCGATCCCGCCATCGCGACTTATGTCGAGCCGAAGGACATCAAGTGGGTCCCCAATGCGGCGGGCACCGCCGAGCTGGCCGTGATGTATGGCGACCCCAGCAAGCCGGGCCTCTACATTACGCGCAATAAATGGAAGGCCGGCAACATGAGCCGCCCGCATTTCCATCCGAACGACCGCCTGATCGTGGTGCTGTCCGGCACGTGGTGGGTGGGCACGGGCGACGTGTTCGATCCGAACACCACGGTGCCCATGCGTCCCGGCACCTATGTCACGCACTTCGCGAAAAAAATCCACTACGACGGCGCCAAGGACGAAGACACCATCATCGAGATCCACGGCATGGGCCCGGCGACGAGCACGCCCGCGGAACGCAAACCGTAGTTTTTAGTTCACCTGTCCGGAGCATCAAGGAATGACCACGAAGACGCGCCGTCGCGCCTGTTCGGATTCAAATAATGAAGTTCGAAACTGCTAAGATACGTCGCAGTCCCCGCTGCAAGCAGTAATTTCAGTTCAACTCCCGACACACGGAATCCGCGATGGGCATGACGCTCACGGAAAAAATCCTCGCGCGCGTGATCGTCGTCCTCGACCACCGCGCGCCGACGCCCGACAAGGCGGGCGCCGCATCGCATCAGACCGCGCGCCAGTTCGCCGCGCAATTCGGCATCAAGCGCTTTCACGACATCGGCTACGACCAGGGCATCAGCCACCAGCTCGTCGCGGATTTCGGCTATGCGCTGCCGGGCTCGCTGCTCGTGTGCAGCGATTCGCATACCGGCAGCGCGGGCGTGTTCAATTGCCTCGCGCGCGGCGTCGGCGTGCCCGACGTCATTTACGCGGCGACGCAGGGCGAGACGTGGTTTATCGTCGGCGAGACCATACGTTACGAACTCTCAGGCAAGCTTCCGAACGCAGTGACGATGAAAGACGCATTTCTGCAGATCGCCGGCAAGTACGGCGACCACACGAACACCAACATCGAGTACGGCGGACCTGCGCTCGCCAACCTCTCGATCAGCGCACGCAAGACGCTGACCACGATGTCGACCGAGCTCTCGGCGGACTTTTCGATTTTCGATGCCGATGATGTCATGAAAGACTGGCTGCGCGCGCGCACCCAGGACGAATTCGAATGCGTGTATGCGGATCCCGATGCGAAGTATCAGGAGGTGCGTAAATTCGAGCTCGGCGATTTGCAGCCGCTCGTCGCGTTTCCGGACAGCGTCATCGAAAACTCGCAGCCGGTCGCGGCTGCGGCGGGAACGCCCATCGACCAGGCATTCGTCGGATCGTGCGCAAATGGAACGCTGGAAGACCTGGCGCTCGCCGCCGAAGTGGTGCGCGGCCGCCGCGTCGATCCACGCGTGCGCTTCATCGTCACGCCGGCGTCGCAGCGCGTTTATCGCGAGGCGAGCGAGGCTGGCATCATCACCACGCTGGTCAACGCGGGCGCGGTGGTGACCGCATCGACGTGCGGTGCGTGCGGCGGAACGCACATGGGCATTCTGGGCGCCAACGAAACCTGCATCACGGCTTCGACGCGCAATTTCAAGGGGCGCATGGGCGAGGCGAGCGCACGCATCTACATGGGGTCGCCCGCTACCGTCGCCGCCTCGGCGATC
>JAIOOZ010000395.1 GCA_021414185.1 Betaproteobacteria bacterium | reverse complement strand
GGGCCGGCACTACATTTCGCAAACTCCCGGACGCGGACAAGCAGGGTCTGGATGCGAACAAGGCGAAAACTCTGATGTTCGTCTATCCATCGTTGATTAAAAGGCCTGTGCTGGACCATAACGGGCACCTGCTGGCGGGCTTCAAGCCAGAGTTGTATCAACATGCATTACGCTGGCCGAAATAGTCGGCCAACCGGTCAGTCCGATGTCTGACGAGAATTGCATGCAGGAAGCGCTGGTGCTGGCCGCTCAAGCCGAAAGGCGGGGCGAGGTGCCGGTAGGCGCCATCGTCGTCAAAGACGGCCAGATCATAGGCCGTGGCTATAACCAGCCAATTTCAAGTAACGATCCCACCGCGCACGCAGAAGTCGTCGCCATGCGCGATGCGGCCGCGCGGACCGGCAATTACCGCCTGACCGGATGCGAACTCTACGTAACTCTGGAGCCTTGCGTCATGTGCGCCGGGGCCATCATGCACGCCCGGGTGGCGCGGCTGGTATACGGCGCGGCGGACCCCAAGACCGGCGCCTGCGGCAGTGTAGTTGACCTGTTTGCCGACCCTAAACTCAACCATCATGCTGCGGTGGTGCGTGGCGTCCTCGGCAACGAGTCCGGAACGCTGCTCAGCGCTTTTTTCAGGCAGCGTCGTCAAGGCTAGGGCTATTCACAGTTAACATTAATAAAAAACATATAATAGTTTGATTATTAATAAATAAATTATATATTTTCTTTGGCAAAATCACGTTTTTCTCGAATGCTGCCGCGGACCAACCCGCAATCCGCGGTAAAGGTATTGCGAAACCATTGTGCGCTGCACTAGAATCAGTCGTTTTGTGCGTTGCAGCGCAATAAGTGTGCATCCCAACCGATAGAGAGGCAGTCGATGAGACTTCAGGACAAAGTAGCGATCATTACCGGCGCAGGCCGCGGCATAGGGCGGGCCACCGCCGTAAAGTTTGCCACTGAAGGCGCCAAAGTCGTGGTTTGCGATCTGAATCCTGAATGGATCCAGGAAACGGTAAATTTGTGCAAGGAAACCCGTGGCGATGCCATGGGGCAGGTGGTCGATGTGAGCGACATCAAGGCGCTGGAGGCCATGGTTGCTGCGACGGTCGCCAAATGGGGCCGTGTCGATTGCCTGGTCAACAATGCCGGCATAGTGCAGGACGCCCAGTTGAAGAACATGACCGAAGACCAGTTCGACCGCGTCATCGAAATCAATCTGAAGGGCGTGTTCAACTGCACCAAAGCGGTGGTGCATACCATGCTGGCCCAGCAGTCGGGCGTCATTCTGAACGCGTCGTCAATCGTCGGCCTCACCGGCAACTTCGGCCAAACCAATTACGCGGCAGCCAAAGCCGGTTTGATCGGCATGGTCAAGACATGGGCACGCGAGCTCGGCCGCAAGGGCATACGCGCCAATGCAGTTTGCCCTGGCTTCGTCGCTACCGACATTCTCAAGTCGATGCCTGACCGGGTCTTGCGCGCGCTGGAAGAAAAAGTTCCGCTCGGACGCCTGGGCCGGCCGGAAGAAATCGCCAATACTTTTGCATGGCTGGCGTCGGACGAGGCGAGCTACATCAATGGCGCGGTGCTTGAAGTCACCGGCGGATTAACGATCTGACGCGTTAGCTGCCGTTCAGCAGCTTGCTGATTTTGCCGGCATCTGGCGCCGGCACGGTTCCGCGTTCCGTAATCAGCGCGGTCACCAGTTCCGCCGGCGTCACGTCGAACACCGGGTTGCGCGCAATGGCTTCAACCGGCGCCCAACGCAGGTCCCGGTAACCCAGGACTTCGTCCACATCGCGTTCCTCGATCGGAATGTCCGCACCGCTCGCAATCGCGGCGTCTATGGTCGATAGCGGCGCAGCGACATAGAACGGAATGCGGTGGCGCTGCGCCAGCACCGCGACCTGGTAAGTGCCGATCTTGTTGGCGACGTCCCCGTTCGCAGCGATGCGATCCGCGCCGACAATGACGACGTCGATTTCGCCGCGGCTCATCAGGTGGCCCGCCGCGTTGTCCGCAATCAGCGTCACCGGAATGTCGTCCTGCATCAGTTCCCACGCAGTGAGCCTCGCACCCTGCAGAAAAGGCCGTGTCTCGTCGGCGATCACGCTGACTTTTTTGCCGGATTCAATGGCCGATCGGATGACGCCCAGCGCAGTGCCGTGGCCGGCAGTCGCGAGCGCGCCGGCATTGCAGTGGGTAAGAATCGAGGCGCCGTCCGGTATCAGCTCGGCGCCATGCCGGCCCATGCTCCGATTGGCCGCAACGTCATCCTTGAAAATCGCATGTGCTTCCTCAAGCAGTCGCTGCGCGCTCTGCGCGGGAGCAGCGTCGCGGCAGGCTTCCCACGCGCGGCGCATGCGCGCAAGCGCCCAGAACAGATTGACTGCGGTGGGCCGGCTCGCCGCCAGCGCGCAAAATGCGGAGCCCAGATCGCGATTGAATTCGGCAGGCGATTTTTGTTGCAGCCGCAATGCGTCCAGCGCGACCCCATAAGCAGCGGCACAGCCGATTGCCGGCGCACCGCGCACGACCATATCGCGTATGCCGTCCGCCACCGTCAGTGCCGAATCAAATGCCAGATAGCGTATTTCGGCCGGCAATACGCGCTGATCTATCATCTCAAGCCGTTCGCCGCGCCAGCGCAGCGTATCGAACCGGGAAACGAATTCCGCCATCAGATCACGCGCTCGTTGCCGCCGTCGACCGGGATCTGCGCCCCGGTGGTCTTGGCGAACAGCGGGCCGCAGGTCTCGGCCGCGAGTTCGGCAATGTCGCGGCTGGTGATTTCGGTCTGCAGGACATTGTTCTTTTTGTATTGTTCGACGCTGTGTCCGTAGTGCGCGGCGCGCGACGAGAGTATTTCATCGCTCCAGATGCCGGTGTCGAAGACCGCATTGGGATGCAGCGTATTGACCCGAATGTTGTCGGCGCCCCATTCGAGCGCGGCAACACGCGCAAGTTGGGTGAGCGCGGCTTTAGAAGCCGAATACGCTGCGGCGCCCGGACCGGGGGCAGGGACGTTTTTCGAGCCGATCACCGCCACGCGGCCGCCGCGCGGCGCGAGCTTGAGCAGGCCATGACATTCGCGCATCAGCATCAGGTTGGCATCGAGATTGATGCCCATCACCTTGCGCCATGCGTCGTCGTCCAGGGCCGAGATTTTGGTGCCGCCGGGGAAAACGCCGGCGTTGAGTATCAGGATGTCCAGTCCGCCATACGCGCACACTGCGGATGCGAGAGCGGCAATAACCGCTTCGCGCGACGTGATGTCGCAGCGTATACCGAGAAAATCCTGCCGCTTATGCAGTGTTGTAATTTTCCCGTCGATATCGAGACCGAGCACCGCCGCACCACGCGCGAGCAGTGCATCGACGCAGGCTTTGCCTATGCCCGATGCCGCGCCGGTGACGAGCGCGACTTCACCTGCAAACAGCGGCGGCTTGCCGGCCTTGCGCAGCTTTGCCTGCTCAAGGTCCCAGTACTCAACATCGAAAATATCGCGCGCCGGCAAAGCCTTGTAGCCACCCAACAGGGTAGATCGTTCGATCACGTCCATGGTGTGCGTGTAAAGGTCGGCGACAATAGCGGCGTCTTTGACGGTGCGGCCAACCGTGCATAGTCCGAGACCGGCGTCGAGCACGACCCGCGGTGCCGCATCGAGCATGGTCTTGGGTTCTTTCCCCTGCTGCGTGTTTTGCGCGAAATAGGCCTGGTAAGACTGTGCGTATTTTTCAACGTCGCGGCCTGCCATCGGCAGACGCTTGGTGCGGATTACGTGATCCGGGGTTGCCGGGCCTTGCTGGGAGACCGTCGCGACATCCGCGCGCCGGACAAACGCCAGAGTGCGGCTGTTTTGCAACGTCGCGACGATCATGGGACTGCCGGCGCACTGCGAGATGGATTTTCGCAGCGCCGCGATTTCGGCCGGTTGCGTTGTCGGCGGGACTGCGCCCGCTGCTGGCTGAAGGTGCCACGCGCGGTGCTTTTCAAGATAACGTTCAGCCATATCGACCAGCTGGATCATGCGCTCGTAGGATTCGCGGGCAGTCGCGCCGAACGAAAAAATGCCGTGGTTCAGTAATACCATGCCAATGGTATTTTTGCCCGACTGCTCTGGCAATAACCCGGCACACAGCCGCGCGAGATCGAAGCCCGGCATGATGTAGGGAATGACGGCAACCTTGTCGCCGTATATTTCGGTTATGCGATGGGGGCCATCGGCGGTGTTCGTGACAGCGAGCACCGCGTCGGAATGGGTGTGATCGACGTATTTATGCGGCAGCAATGCGTGCAATATCGTTTCGACCGACGGCGCCGGCGCCGAGGCGCGCGTCATATGGGTAACGAGTTCGTTGACCATCTGCGGATCGCTCAGCGCTTTCAATTTAGCGAGCTTGAGGAGATGCGCCATGCGTACCGGAGAAAACCCGGCTTCCTCAATGAACTCGAGGTCCCAACCGCTGCCCTTGACGTACAGGATGTCTTCTTCGTCGCCGACCAGATTGCGTTCGCGGATTTTGACGGAAGTGTTGCCGCCGCCGTGCAGCACCAGCGATTTGTCGCGGCCCAGCAGCCGCGAGGTATAAACGCGTTGCGCCAGATCGCCGCGGTAATCCGCCGCTTCGTCATCCCGCCACAGGCTTTGCATCGATTGCGCTTCCGGAATTATGGATTGGTAGTCGGACGGCCACGATTATAATTCAGAACATGCATGGCTCCGCACAAGTTACGGTCAGCCGCGTGAGCTGGAACGAGGCAGGCGTCCGCTTGCGTGCGGTACGTAAAACTGTTTTCGTCGAAGAACAAAGCGTGCCGGAAGAACTCGAGTGGGACGGCATCGACGAATTGTGTCTGCATGCACTGGCGGCAACTGCCGACGGCGAAGCGGTGGGCACCGGCCGGCTGTTGCCTGACGGGCATATCGGCCGCATGGC
>JAIOOZ010000394.1 GCA_021414185.1 Betaproteobacteria bacterium | reverse complement strand
GACGTAAAAAAGCCCGCTTGCGCGGGCTTTTTTACATACGGCGTTCGAAATTAATCGAGCGGGCGGATGTTCGTCGCCTGATCGCCCTTGGGGCCGGTCGTGACGTCGTAGGAAACTTTCTGGTTCTCGCGCAGGCTCTTGAAGCCGTTGCCCTGGATTGCCGAGAAATGCGCGAAAAGGTCTTTGCCGCCATCTTCCGGCGTGATAAAGCCAAAACCTTTGGCATCGTTGAACCACTTAACAGTACCGTTACTCATGTGTGTTATTCCAATAAAAATTAAAGATAGGCTCGCGCCCGGGTGCGAGAACTTCAAGAGGAAAGTAACAACAACCTGAGGAGTACCGCTGAAATCGCGGCCACTACGGACTGGCACTCACTGCTTGGAGATCCTGCGACGCCCGTTATACGCGAGTAATATCAAGGGGTCAAACTATTTCGCTCGCCCTGTTTTGGAGCCGCCGCGCACCACTTTCGATGCCATTCGCTATGCGCTGGCAATGTGCGTAGTATCCGGGGCCAGCCCACTGCGTACAAAGACGAACATGGCGACTTACGGCGGTATTACGTTTAACGGGAAATCGGGCGAAAAATACTACTTCAAGGCGTGGCCGCTGCAGACCCGTTTCAATCCCCTGGGCGCGGTCTATTTCGTCACCAAGCGCGTATTCAGCGACAAGAACTACCGCCGGGCCAGCCACGAAAGCATATTCATCGGCCAGACCCCCGATCTCACCGCCCCGCTCGCCACCCCGCTGCAGCTCGCGTGTTTCGAAAAACAGGGTGCCAACTGCATCTGCGTATTTGTCGATGCCAGCGAGGAAAGGCGGCTGGCAGTCGCACAGGATCTGCTGGCAGCGCACAGTACGACCTGCAATGACACGCGCGAGCACCGCACGCGCGCCCAGGCCGAAGCCGAGTTTTAACCCGGTTTTCCGCGGGCCCAAAGAAAAAGGCTGGCGCCGATTCGGCGCCAGCCTTTTTTAATGCAACCCGGCTTGCGCCGGGAAAACCTGCTTAACCGCGTCCGCGGCTGCGATTACCGCCGAAGCCGCCGCCGCCATCGCGCGACGACGGACGTCCGCCGTTGCCGCCAAACGACTTGCCGCCCCAGTTCGAACCGCCTGTGCTCGGACGACGCGGCTTGGCCGCCTCACCAAAACGCTTGCGCGGATCGCCGAAACGCTTGCGCGGGTCTCCGTTGGAGCCGCCGCTGCGCGGCTTCACCTTGGGTTCCATGCCTTCGATCACGTGGCGCTCGATCTGGTTGCCGGTGTAACGCTCGATCTGCTTTAACTGATGGCCTTCGTCGGGCGCCGCGAATGAAATCGCGATGCCGGAATTACCGGCGCGGCCGGTGCGGCCGATACGGTGGACGTAGTCTTCCGCCACTTTCGGCAGATCGTAATTGATGACGTGCGTGATGCTTGCCACGTCGATGCCGCGCGCGGCGACGTCAGTCGCCACCAGCACGCGCACGTTGCCGCTGCGCATGCGCGCCAGCGTGCGATTGCGTTGCGACTGATTCATGTTGCCGTGCAACGCTGCCGCCGTATGGCCGCCGTCGTTGAGCTTTGCCGCCAGGCGATCGGCACCATGCTTCGTCGCCGTAAACACGATGGCCTGCGTCATTTCAACGTCGCGCAACAGGTGGTCGAGGATGCGGTGCTTGTGGCTGCCGTCATCGACGTAATGCAGGCGCTGCTCGATGTTGTCGTGATTTTCCTTGGTCGCTTCGCATGCGATCAGCTTCGGCTGCTTCAACAAGCGCTTGGCCAGCGTCGCGATGTTGCCGTCGAGCGTGGCCGAGAACAGCAGCGTCTGGCGTCCCGGCGGGGTCGCGCCGGCAATGCGTTCCACCGGCTTGATGAAACCCATGTCAAGCATGCGGTCGGCTTCGTCGAGCACCAGCAGTTCAAGGCGCGAAAAATCAACCTTGCCCTGGTCGATGAAATCGATCAGGCGGCCCGGGGTCGCCACCAAAATATCGAGCGACGATTCGAGCAATTTGCGCTGCTTCGGGTAGGGCATGCCGCCGAGTACCGTGCCGGTGCGCACGCGGCCCATGAACTTGCTGTATTTTTCGACGGCGCTCGTGACTTGCAGCGCGAGTTCGCGCGTCGGGGTCAGCACCAGCACGCGCGGACCGCGGCCGGGCTTGGCCGGTTGCGCCAGGCGTTGCAGTGCGGGCAGCACGAAGGCCGCCGTCTTGCCGGTGCCGGTCGGCGCCGAGCACATGAGGTCATGGCCGGCAACCGCTTCGGGGATGGATTTCGCCTGCACAGGGGTCGGTTCGGTATAACCGGACGCAGTCAACGCCTGCACAATAGCGGGATTCAGATTCAATGCTGAAAATGACATCGATAAAACTTTCTTAAAGGTACAGCAAAAAACAAACGCGCAGGCAAATGAACTGCTGCCGGAGTACGCAAAAACGCACAACAAAACGGGCAGGCAAACGCCGCCAGCGCACGGGTATCGTCGCTAACCGTGGCTGAAGCAGCTATTTGAGAAAGGGAGCTGAATCGAAGGGTCAGGGACAGATGCAACTCGAATATTTTCGATCCGGAATTCAGGCCGGATTGCTTCGAGGTGCGCGCACTATACAGGCGAAACAGGAAAATAGCCAATCAATCTGAGACCTTACCCACGCATGCGGGGAATTTGCCGCAATCCCGGACGCTGCCCCTGCCCCGCGCCTTGTGCAATGCGGCATCAATGGAGATATTCAATGAGATATCATCCGCTTATGCTATACTCGCGCGCTTTTCAAATTACCCCCTAGGGTCGCACCATGCGCGCTATTCGTAACCTCGCCATCATCGCCCACGTTGACCACGGCAAAACCACGCTGGTCGACAAGCTGCTGCGTCAGTCCGGCACCTTCGCCGCCCACCAGCACATCGAAGAACGCGTGATGGACAGCAACGACCTCGAAAAAGAGCGCGGCATCACCATTCTCGCCAAGAACTGTGCGGTCACCTACGAAGGCACACACATCAACATCGTCGACACCCCCGGCCATGCCGACTTCGGCGGCGAAGTCGAGCGCGTGCTGTCGATGGTAGACGGCGTGCTGCTGCTGGTCGATGCAGTCGAAGGCCCGATGCCGCAGACGCGCTTCGTCACGCGCAAGGCGCTGGCGCTGGGGTTGAAACCCATCGTCGTCGTCAACAAGGTCGACCGCGACGGCGCACGTCCGGACTGGGTCATCAATCACACATTCGATTTGTTCGACAAGCTAGGCGCCACCGAAGCCCAGCTCGATTTCCCCATCATTTACGCGTCGGCGCTCGAAGGCTGGGCGACCGAAGACCTCGCGCAGAAAAGCACCACTCTCAAACCGCTCTTTGAAGCCATCCTGAAGCACGTGCCTGCGCGCGACGACGATCCGAACGGCCCGCTGCAATTGCAGATCTGCTCGCTCGATTATTCGAGCTACGTCGGCCGCATCGGCATTGGCCGCGTGCTTCGTGGCCGCATCAAGTCAGGCCAGCTGGTGACCGTATTGCACGGCCCGGACGGCGGCCCGATCGCCCCCATTAACGCCAAGGTCAACCAGGTTCAGGTGTTCAAGGGCCTCGAGCGCGTGGTGGTCGAAGAAGCTGAAGCCGGCGACATCGTGCTCATCAACGGTATCGATGAAATCGGCATCGGCGTCACGATTACCGACCAGGAACATCCCGAAGCGCTCCCCCTGCTCAAAGTCGACGAGCCGACACTGACCATGAATTTCCAGGTCAATACCTCTCCGCTGGCCGGCCGCGAAGGCAAGTACGTGACCAGCCGCCAGTTGCGTGAACGCCTGCAGCGCGAACTGATGAGCAACGTCGCGCTGAAAGTCCAGGAAACCGCCGACGCGGACGTGTTCGAAGTGTCGGGACGCGGCGAACTGCACCTCACCATCCTGCTGGAAAACATGCGGCGCGAAGGTTACGAACTCGCGGTGGGACGTCCGCGCGTCGTCATCAAGGAAATCGACGGCGAGAAACAGGAACCGTACGAAATGCTGACGGTCGACGTCGAAGAAACAAATCAAGGTGCTGCGATGGAAGCGCTCGGCGCGCGCCGCGGCGACCTGCAGGACATGCAGTCCGACGGCAAAGGCCGCGTGCGGCTTGATTACCGCATTCCCGCGCGCGGGCTGATCGGCTTTCAGTCGGAGTTCATGACCATGACGCGCGGCACCGGCATCATGAGCCACGTGTTCGATGATTACGGCTCGATGAAACCGGACATGGCGGAACGCCGCAACGGCGTGCTGATATCCGCGGAAAGCGGCGAAGCCGTTGCCTACGCGTTGTGGAAACTGCAGGAGCGCGGGCGCATGTTCGTCAGCCCCGGCGATCCGCTCTACGAAGGCATCATCATCGGCATCCACAGCCGCGACAACGATCTGGTCGTCAACCCGATCAAGGGCAAGCAGTTGACCAACGTGCGCGCTTCCGGCACCGACGAAGCCGTGCGCCTGGTGCCGCCGATCCAGGTCACGCTTGAATCCGCGATCGAATTCATCGCCGACGACGAGCTGGTCGAGATCACGCCGAAATCGATCCGCATCCGCAAGCGCCATTTGCAGGAACAGGACCGCAAGCGCGCCTCACGCGCAGCGGCCTAATTGTCGTCGCTCCCGCACAGGCGGGAATGACGGTCAGCGCCGCACGACGTCGGGCGGCGCTTCCGCCGGCCACGCCGGCCCCGCAATCGCCTTGATGGCGTCCCCCGCCTTGCCGAAAACCCGCACATGGATTTTCGGCACCTGGCGGAACTCGAACTCGACGAAATCCATGAAGAACGACCTGCCGCGCGAGACCGTGATCTCGTTCCACGGGATAAACAGGTCGCGGCAGTTCACGCGGAACAGGATAAACATCCTGAGATGCAGGCCCTGCGGATCGATGCCGACATACAGCGAATTGCGCGCGCCGCCAAACGGCCCGAGCGGTCCCATCTGGCTGCTGCGCACGCGCTCGAAGCGCCCGCCAAACGGTTGCTGCGCGCGGTAGCGCCGGGCGAGAAACGCCCAGCCGCTGATGTAGCTCAACGCAAACGTGACGACCAGCCATACGCCGGCCAGAAACAGAATGTACGCCAGCGGCAACCAGAACTCGGTATCCATTAATGCTTCTGCCTGAAGATTAAACCGGGGCTCTCGATAGAATGGAGCACATGCTATATTGCGCGACGATATTACCAGACACACGAAGGCACGGCTGCAGCGCGGCAAGCCGGCACGTACCCAGTTCCTGAACGAAGCATCGCTGGTGGGCAAGCTGTCCCATCCGCATATCGTGACGCTGCTCGATGCGGTAGTCAGTGAAGAAGCGAGTTATATCGCCCTCGAATACGTGCCCGGTGGCAACCTCGTGCCTTTCACCCATCCGCAGAAGCTGCTGCCGGTAGAGCACGCGATAGAAATCGGTTTCAAATGCTGCGGCGCGCTCGACTACGCTTACCGCGCCGGCATCATTCACCGCGACATCAAGCCGGCCAACATCCTCATCGCGCAGGGCACGGAAATCAAGGTTGCCGACTTCGGTGCCGCGTTCCTGCAACAGTCGGACGTGACGCAGATCGTCGACATCGGCTCGCCCGCCTACATGTCGCCGGAACAGATCGTCGCTCAGAAGCTGGGGCCGAAAAGCGACATGTTCTCGCTCGCCGTAGTGCTCTATCTGTTGCTGACCGGACAACGGCCGTTCGTCGCGAAAACCGCGGCGGAGCTCGTCAACAAGATCCGGCTGGAGGACCCTGCGCCGATGCGCAGCCTGCGCAAAGAACTGCCGGAAGAACTCGACCGCGTCATCGCCCGCGCGCTGGCGAAAAAACCCGAAGAGCGCTATCCGACGTGGGCCGAGTTTGCGCTCGAACTCGCCAAGCTCGGGCGCCTCTCCGTGTACCAGCAAAGCATTCCCGACAGCGAAAAATTCGGCCATTTGCGCGAGATGCCCATGCTGCAGTCGTTCAGCGACCCGGACATCTGGGAACTCGTGCACACGGGGCGCTGGCAACGCCTGCCGGCCCACCAGGCCATCCTGCGCGAAGGCGAAGACGGCGAAAGCCTGTTCCTGCTGACGCGCGGCGAAGTCAAAGTCACCAAACAGGGGCGCCTGCTCAACGTGCTGCGCACCGGCGAATGTTTCGGCGAAATGAGCTATATCAAAGGCAGCGGCACGCCGCGCCAGGCCACCGTTGAATCGATGACTGAAGTCGTGGTCGTCGAATTCGCGCGCGATGCGATCGAAAAAAGCGTCAACGCGGCATGCCGTCTGAACATAGTGCTCGCGCTGCTCAACACGCTGGTCGACCGCCTCGCGATGGCGGATGCGCGGATTTCGCGCATCATCAACTAGAGTTCAGGCAAAAAAAGACTGGCCACAGAGGACACAGAGTGCACAGAGGAAAAACAAACTGATTCCGCGCTCTCGATTCCAATTTTCTGAACCTCTGTGTTCTCTGTGCCCTCTGTGGCAATGTTTTTTGCTTTTCACCTTACTGACTACGTCGGCGTGCGCGCCTTTACAGGTGGCGCCAGGAATTCGAAGTCGCAGCCGCGGTCGGCCTGCTGCACGGTATCCAGAAACAGTTTGCGGTAACCGCGCTCGTCGCCAGGACGGGCTTTGGCCGGTTTCCACTTCTTGCGCCGCGCTTCGAGTTCAGTGTCGGACACCAGCAACTCGAGCTTGCGCTTGGCAACATCCAGCCGGATGCGGTCGCCATTTTTTACCAGCGCGAGCGGTCCGCCCACGGCCGACTCCGGCGTGATGTGCAGCACGATGGAACCGAACGCCGTGCCGCTCATGCGAGCGTCCGAAATGCGCACCATGTCTTTGACGCCTTTTTGCGCGAGTTTTTTCGGGATCGGAATATAGCCCGCTTCCGGCATGCCC
>JAIOOZ010000302.1 GCA_021414185.1 Betaproteobacteria bacterium | reverse complement strand
TCGGACGCCTTCTCGCCGAAAATCGCGCGCAGCAGTTTTTCTTCCGGCGTCAGCTGGGTTTCGCCTTTGGGCGTCACTTTGCCGACCAGCACGTCGCCTGCTTCGACTTCAGCGCCGATGTAAATGATGCCCGACTCGTCGAGATTACCGAGCTGTGTTTCCGACAGGTTGGAAATGTCCCGCGTGATTTCTTCGGGCCCGAGCTTGGTATCGCGCGCCACTACCGAGAGCTCCTCGATATGGATCGACGTAAACCGCTCGTCGGCGACCACGCGCTCGGAAATAAGGATCGAATCCTCGAAGTTGTAGCCGTTCCACGGCATGAACGCGACCAGCATGTTCTGGCCGAGGGCCAGTTCGCCCATGTCGGTCGATGCACCGTCGGCCACCACGTCGCCCTTGGCGATATGATCACCGACGCGCACCAGCGGACGCTGGTTGATGTTGGTGTTCTGGTTCGAGCGCGTGTATTTGACGAGATTGTAGATATCGACGCCGACTTCACCGGCGGTCGCTTCTTCGTCGTTAACACGTACAACGATACGGCTCGCGTCGACGTAATCGACGATGCCTCCGCGATTGGCACGCACCGCAGTGCCGGAGTCGACGGCAACCGTACGCTCCAGCCCGGTGCCGACCAGCGGCTTCTCGGCGCGCAGGCAAGGCACCGCCTGGCGCTGCATGTTTGAACCCATCAAGGCGCGGTTCGCGTCATCGTGCTCAAGGAACGGAATCAGCGAAGCGGCAACCGACACGATCTGCGCCGGCGCAACGTCCATGTACTCGATACGGTCCGGAGTCGCGAGCGTGAACTCGTTCTTGTTGCGACACGACACCAGTTCGTCGGTGAACTTGTTTTTCTTGTCGAGTTCGGCGTTCGCCTGCGCGATCACGTACTTGCTTTCCTCGATCGCCGACAGATAGTGGATCTCGTCGGTGACGTGGGCGCCCTTGACCACGCGATACGGCGTTTCAAGAAATCCATACTCGTTGGTACGTGCATACAAGGCCAGAGAGTTGATCAGGCCGATGTTCGGGCCTTCCGGCGTTTCGATCGGGCACACGCGGCCGTAATGCGTCGGATGCACGTCGCGCACCTCGAAGCCCGCGCGTTCACGCGTCAAGCCGCCCGGTCCCAGTGCCGATACGCGGCGCTTGTGGGTGATTTCCGACAGCGGGTTGGTCTGGTCCATGAACTGCGACAGTTGCGACGAACCAAAGAATTCGCGAATCGCGGCCGACACCGGTTTGGCGTTGATCAGGTCATGCGGCATCAGGTTTTCCGATTCCGCCTGGCTCAAACGTTCGCGTACGGCGCGCTCCACGCGCACGAGACCGGCGCGGAACTGATTTTCCGCCAATTCGCCGACCGAACGTACTCGGCGATTGCCAAGATGGTCAATGTCGTCGATTTCTCCGCGGCCGTTGCGCAGTTCCACGAGGATCTTGATGACCGCCACGATGTCTTCCTTCGACAGCGTGCCGGCGCCCGTCAGCTCGGAACGGCCGACGCGGCGGTTGAATTTCATGCGGCCTACCGCCGACAGGTCGTAGCGGTCTTCCGAGAAAAAGAGGCCATTGAACAGCGTCTTCACGGCATCTTCGGTCGGCGGCTCGCCGGGGCGCATCATGCGGTAGATCGCGACCATCGCAGCCATCTGGTCGGTGGTCTCGTCGACGCGCAGGGTCTGCGAAATATACGAACCCTGGTCGAGGTCGTTGGTGTAAATGGTGTGGATTTTGGCGATCCCTGCATCGGTCAGCTTTTTCAGCAGATCTTCGGTAATTTCGTCGTTGGCATTGGCCACGACTTCGCCGCTTTCCGTGTCGATCACGTTTTGCGCCAGCACGCGCCCGAGCAGGAATTCCTGCGGCACGCTGATCTTGCTCAAATTGGCTTCCTGCATTTCGCGCACGTGCTTGACCGTGATGCGCTTGTCTTTCGCCACGATCACCTTGCCCGACTTGGTCGCGAAGTCGAAGCGCGCAATTTCGCCACGCAGCCGCTCCGGCACCAGTTCGAACTCGATCTGGTCTTTATGCAGGCGGAAGGCATCGAAAGCGAAGAATTCGGCGAGGATCTGCTCGGGCGTGTACGACAGGGCCTTCAACAGGATCGTGACCGGCATCTTGCGGCGGCGGTCGACGCGGAAATACAGGTAGTCCTTGGGGTCGTACTCGAAGTCGAGCCACGAGCCGCGATACGGAATGATGCGGGCCGAGAACAGAAGCTTGCCCGACGAATGGGTCTTGCCACGGTCGTGCTCGAAGAACACGCCCGGCGAGCGATGCAGCTGCGATACGATCACGCGCTCGGTGCCGTTGATGACGAACGAGCCGGTGGTGGTCATGAG
>JAIOOZ010000393.1 GCA_021414185.1 Betaproteobacteria bacterium | reverse complement strand
ACCGCGCTTCGCGAGTTACAGTTATCCGTCTTCGTCCGCGCCGCATGCCTATCATCCGGGACGGCTCAATCTCGAAAGCCGCATTCCGAAGTCGACCGGCGACGAACTGGAGAAACTTGGCCACGGCGTCAAATGGTGGCCGGAGGTCGAATGGCGGGCGGGAGCGGTGTGCACGATACGCGTCAATCCCGATACCGGCATATTGGAAGGCGGCGCCGATCCTCGCCGTCCCGCTTACGCGCTGGGATGGTGATCATGCAGACTGCTCTGCGCTTCATCGCAGTTGCCGCATTGTTTTTTGGATTGTCCGCTGCGCATGCAGCGGATTGGCGCCCGGAAAAACCCGTCGAAATCATTTCCGGCGTCGCCGCCGGCGGCGCGCTCGACATCATGGCGCGCGCGATGCAGAAAATCTGGCAGGAAAAGCGCGCCTTAAGCGTGCCGTCCACCGTCGTCAACCGCCCCGGCGCCGGCAGCTCCATAGCGTGGACTTACCTGAACGCGCATTACCTGTCGGTGACTTCCGCCACGCTGCTGACGAACTCGCTCACCGGCGGCAATGCGCTCAATCACAACGACGTGACGCCGCTCGCGCAGATGCTCTCCGAATACGTGGTGTTCGCGGTGCGCGCCGATTCGCCGCTGAAAACCGGGCGCGACATGGTGGAGCGGTTGAAAAAAGATCCCGCGTCGCTGAGCTTCGGACTGGCGACGACGCTCGGCAATCCCAGCCATATCGCGATTGCGCAGATCGCGCGACCCGCCGGCATCGACGTGCGCAAGCTCAAAGTCGCGGTGTTCACGGCGTCGCCGCAGGCGATGACCGGCGTGTTGGGCGGGCATCTCGACATCATGGTGTCCAACGCGTCGGGCCCGCTGGCGCAGATCGAAGGCGGGCAGATGCGCGCGCTGGCGGTCGCTGCACCGAAGCGGCTGGCGGCGGCGTATGCGACGGTGCCGACGCTGAAAGAGCAGGGCATCAATGTGGTCGCGGCATTCTGGCGCGGGGTGATCGGGCCTAAAGGCATGACGCCCGCGCAGATCGCGTACTGGGACGCTGAGCTCGCGCGCCTGGCGGCGAGCGACGACTGGAAAAAATATCTCGCGGACCACCAGCTCGAAAGCGATTACCGCGCGAGCCGCGAGGCCAAGCAGTTTCTCGAAGCGGAGTACGCGGAATACAAGACGATATTGGGCGAACTCGGACTCGCGAAATGAGGTTGGCATTTGCTGTTGCCACGGCCCTCCTTATGGCTGCGATGGCGAACGCAGCATTTTCCCAGGCCTATCCTGCCAAACCGGTACGCATACTGGCGCCGTTTCCCGCCGGCGCGGGCGTCGACATCGTGGCGCGCATGATAGGACAGCCGCTTGCCGAACAATGGGGTCAGGCCGTCGTGGTCGATAACCGTCCGGGCGCCGGCGGCACCATAGCGTGCGAGCTGGTCGCCAAAGCAGTGCCCGACGGCCACACGCTTTTGCTCGGAAATATCAGCACGTTTGCAATGGCGCCAAGCCTGTACAAGAAAGTGAATTACGATCCGGTCAAAAGTTTCGCGCCGATTACGCGCGTCAATACCAGCACCAACATCCTGGTTGTGCATCCCAACGTGCAGGCCACGACCACGCAGGCATTCATTGCGCTGGCGAAGGCCAGGCCCGGCCAGATCAATTATGCATCCGCCGGCAGCGGCACTTCGCCGCATCTTTCTGCAGAGCTCTTCAAATCCATGGCAGGCATCGATCTAGTCCATGTGCCGTATAAGGGCAGCCCGCAGGCATTGACCGATTTGCTCGGTGGGCAGACCCAGGCCATGTTCGCCAGCCTCGTGTCGGCTATTCCACACGTCAGGCAGAATCGTTTGCGCGCGCTCGGCATGACAGCGTTGCAGCGCTCCGCGGTGTTGCCGGAAGTTCCCACCATCAGCGAATCCGGATTGCGCGGTTACGATGTTTCGGTATGGATGGGCATAGTCGCGCCGGCCGGCACGCCGCCTGCTATTGTTGCCCAACTCAACCGCCAGATCGCCGCGATTCTCAAAATCTCAAAACGCCGGAAATGCGCGAGAAGTTGAGTGTGCAGGGACTCGAAGCTATCACGGACACCCCGGCCGAATTCACGGCCCATATCGCTGCGGAAGTGCCCAAATGGGCGAAGGTCATCCGGCAGGCGGGCATCGTCGCGGATTGATTCAAGCCGTAAACCGTTCGCCCTGAGGTATCGAAGGGCTGCCAGCCATCTCCGTTAAATATTCCGTTCGTGCTTCTATACATCAGCACGAACGGACTTCCTTAACTGATGCGGTCGGAGATCTGGCGGCGGATGTCGCGCGACATCCTGAGTGCGGTTTCAACGCCGCGGTAATATCCGGGAATGTAGGCGGAGTCGGTAAAGCCGAGCGCGCGGTAAAAGTCGCGCGCCGCAAAATTATTGGCACGCAGCTCCAGATTGACGGTGGTGATGCCGGCCACCAGCGCGGATTCCTCCAGCCAGTCCATGATTTGCCGGCCGATGCCGCAGCGCTGGTGCGAGGGCGTCACCGCGAGCAGGCTCAGGTGCGCCTGTTCGTCGCCGAAATTCATGATGGCAAAACCGGTGAGGTGATTGCGTACC
>JAIOOZ010000392.1 GCA_021414185.1 Betaproteobacteria bacterium | reverse complement strand
AGTAAAAGAAACGCCAACGCATGGGCGACGTGGAAGGAGAACACGCCGTTCGTGGCGCGCCCCGGCTTCAAATTAACGGCGGAGATCGAATCGCAGGAAGGCAACAACCGCAAGAATGCGATCCAGTACATCTTGCTGCATGAGCTCGGGCATGTGCTGCCGATAGGCGAAAACTTTCATCCGTTCTGGGGCATCCCGCCCAAGGACGTCCCGCCAGCGGAAAATTACCCGTACTTCGGGTTGTCGTGGGCGGTCGACCGGCCGAACAACCAGTACGTCACGCTGTTCGACGCATCGTTTCTGCAACGCAAGGACATCGTTTACTACTTCGGTGCCAAGCTCGCGGCCGACCAGATGGTCGCCACTTACGACAATCTCGAACGCACGAATTTCGTCACGCTCTACTCGGCGACCAGGCCGGGGGATGATTTCGCCGAAGCTTTCGCGAGCTACGTGCATACGGTGCTCATGCGAAAGCCGTGGGAGATCCGGATTTATGCCAACGGAAAACTGGCCAAAGTCTATGGCCCGTGCTGGAGGGAGGCGCGCTGCGCGGAGAAGAAAAAAATACTGGAACGTTTTCTCGGCGTCGCGGGATGAGTTCATCGCGTTGACCCTGCCGGCCGCCAATGCTATCTTCAAGGCGGCATCCAAGAGGAGCCGGTCGCAGCAACCGGTCCTTTGCCGACCAAGGCGCAGCAGCATAAATCCGCAAGTCGATCTGCTTCTATTTACGGGAGTGGCAATGATTATTTTCTCGCGCCTGTTTGCGTTTGTCCTAACGTGGTTTGCCGCATGCGGCCTGGCTGCCGCGGCCGATATCTATCCCGCCAAGACGGTGCGCATCGTGGTGGCCTTCGCCGCCGGCGGCTCTACCGATCTGCTCGCGCGCAGCGTCGCGCAAAGGCTCGGTGAAACCTGGAAACAATCGGTGATCGTCGACAACCGCGCGGGTGGCGGCGGTATCGTCGGTTCCGACTACGCGGCCAAGTCGCCGGCGGACGGCTACACGCTGTTGCTGGGAACGAATACGACGAATGCGGTATCGGCGTCGCTCTACGCGAAACTGCCGTTCGACCCGCAACGTGATTTTGCCGCGATCACCGAGATCGCGACCATCCCGCAGATGCTGTCGGTGCATCCGTCGATTCCGGTGAAGTCGCTGAAAGAGTTGATCGCGCTCGCCAAAGCGCGTCCAGGCGAACTCAATTTCGGCACTGCCGGCACCGGCAGCACTTCGCACATGGCAATGGAACTGTTCCAGTCGGTGGCAAAAATCAAGATGACCCACGTGCCCTACAAAGGTACCGGCCCGGCGATGATCGAGCTGATTGGCGGCCACCTGTCGCTGATGTTCGACGTCATCATGACTTCGCTACCGCACGTGCAGTCGGGCAAGCTGCGCACGCTCGGGTTAAGCAGCCTGCAGCGCTCGCCGATCACACCGCAGGTGCCGACCATTGCAGAATCAGGCTATCCGGGTTTCGAAGCAATCGTATGGTTCGGGTTGTTCGCGCCAACGGGGACGCCGCCGGACATCATCAAAAAGGTGGGCGAAGACACCGCGCGCATACTGGCAACACCCGCCATGCGCGAGCTGCTTGCCAGCCAGGGCGCGGACATCGTGGCGAGCAGCCCTGCCGTGTTTACCACGCGCGTCAACGCTGAAATCGTCAAGTGGCGCAAGGTGATCCAGGACGCCGGCATCAAGCCAGAGTAGGAACCAGGAAAAGAGTGCCTAACCTAGTAAAACACGTGTGCGTTGCATCCAGAATTGGTGAGGGCAAGGCGCCCGGTGAAGGCAATAGTTATTCATATTGCCAAGACGAGCAACGCGGCCATCGCCGATTCTGGCTGCAACCCTTCGGGCTGCCACGAGTTTTGGCCCATGGCGTTGTCGAAAGTCCTTTGCTTAGAGTGACTAAGCGGCAGGCCTTTCTTCTAGCCCTGGGCCAAAATCGTGACAGCGCATCGCGCGTTTTACTAGGTTAGGCACTCTCTTGTATCGAATAGGCATAGACGTCGGCGGCACGTTCACGGATTTCACGCTGCTTCGCGAGGAAGACGGGCAGGTCAGCTATCACAAGGTCGCGTCCACGCCGCGCGATCCGTCGCTGGCGATAGAGCAGGGCATCGCCGACCTCCTCAAAATGCACAAGATCGCGCCGGCGCAGGTCGGCCACATCGGCCACGGCACGACGGTGGCGACTAATCTCGTCATCGAGCGGCGCGGCGCCGTCACCGGGCTCATCACCACCAAGGGCTTTCGCGACGTCATCGAGATCGGCCGCCAGGTGCGGCCGCACCTTTTCGACTACGGTGTGGTGAAGCCGCCGCCGCTCGCGGCGCGCGAGCACCGGCACGAAATCAGCGAGCGCATGGACTCGCACGGCGGGGTGATCGCGGCGCTCGACGAGAAAGAAGTCGAGAAGGCAGCGCAAAGCCTTAAGACTGCCGGGGTCAAGGCTGTTGCAGTGTGCTTCCTGCATTCCTACCGCAATCCTGCGCACGAGCAGGCAGCGCGGCGCGTGGTCGAGCGTGTGCTGCCTGACGCTTACATCAGCGTATCTAGCGACGTGCTGCCTGAATTCCGCGAATACGAGCGCTGGTCGACGACCCTGCTCAATGCAGCAGTCGGCCCTCGCATGGAGACTTATCTCGAAGGCTTTCTCACGCGTGTGAAGGACCTCGGCATCGCCGTGGAGCCGTTCACCATTCATTCGAACGGCGGGCTAATGTCGATGCGCGCAGTGCGCGCCTACCCCGTGCGCACCTGTTTGTCCGGCCCCGCGGCCGGCGTGGTCGGCGCCGCCGAAGTCGGCCGTGTCGCGGGTTTCGAGAACCTCGTCACGTTCGACGTCGGCGGCACCAGCACCGACGTGTCGCTGGTGTATCGCGGCAAGCCGCTCTTCAGTTCGAGCCGGCTGGTCGCCGATTACCCGGTAAAGACGCCGATGATAGACATACATGTCATAGGCGCCGGCGGCGGCAGCATCGCGTGGATGGATGACGCGGGTGCACTCAAGGTCGGGCCGAAGAGCGCAGGCGCTGATCCGGGTCCTGCAGCATATTCGCGCGGCGGCGTCGAGCCTACGATTACCGACGCGCAGATCAGCCTGCACCGTCTCAACCCGGTCGCGCTGCTCGATGGCCGGCTCAAAGTCGACGAGGCGGCGGCGCGGCGAGTGATCGAAGACAAAGTCGCAAAACCGCTCGGGCTTGCGCTGGAGCAGGCAGCCGAAGGCGTGATCCGCATAGCCAACGCCAACATGAGCCGCGCGATCCGCTCGGTCTCGACCGAGCGCGGCTACGATTTGTCGCAGTTCGCGTTGTTCGCCTACGGTGGCGCAGGGCCGTTGCACGCCATCGACGTCGCGGTGGAATGCGGTATTTCGACCGTGATCGTGCCGCAGGAGCCGGGCACGCTGTGCGCGCGCGGCATGCTGCTGACCGATATCAGTTTCGACTTCGTGCGCAGTGAAATCGCCGAAGTCACTGCCGAGAGCTGGAAGCACGTATGCAAGTTATTCGCTGAAATGGAAACCGAGGCGGGCGCGTGGCTTGAGCGCGAACGCGTTCCCAAGAAAGAGCAATCGTTCCGT
>JAIOOZ010000403.1 GCA_021414185.1 Betaproteobacteria bacterium | reverse complement strand
GTCGACATATTTGCCGATACGTCAGGCGGCCCGAATATGCTCAAGGTTCGCGGCAGCGCGATCGCCTTGGCGCTCGCCGGCAAAGACACCGGCGCCATCACGTTCGATATCGACTCCATCCGCAAAGACTTGCAGACGATGATAGAAGAAGCGCGCGAACTCGGCGGAGAACTGCCCGTCACCGCACGCGCTCTCACCTGCTTCGATGAAGCGTCGCGTGACGGCATGGGCAAAGGCGACGCCACGCTGCTGCCGGTACGCTGGGCGAAATCCGCGACACGCTGAGTTACATTGCGAACTCCGTTCCTATCTTCACCTTCCCCTTCAAGGGGAAGGCTGGGATGGGGATGGGTCAAATGATTCGTACTGTACCAATGTGACACCCATCCCCACCTCGGTCCTCCCCTTGAAGGGGAGGATGAGATTAGGCGCTGCGCATAAGTGCGCTCGCGCTGGCAATGCTAGCGTCTTCGCGTTACATTTCGTCCTGACGGGCGCGCCAGACGCCTTTTTTCATTCCACCGCAAAAGAGGAAACACCATGATTTACGAAATGAGAACGTACGACCTGAAACCGCATTCCGTCCCCGAAGTCGAGCTGCGGTTCGCCGAAGCCTATGAGAAGCGCAAGAAGCATTCGCTGCTTGCCGCGTTCTGGCACACGGAAATCGGGCCGCTCAATCAGATCGTCCACGTCTGGGGCTACAAAGACCTCGCCGAGCGCGCGCGCATCCGCGAAGCAGCCGTGAAAGACGGCAGCTGGCCGCCCAAAATCAAGGAGTTTCTCGTCAACATGCGCTCCGACATCATGACGCCGCTGGCGGTGTCTCCGGAACTGAAACCCGGCACGATGGGCCCGTACTATGAAATGCGCATCTACACACTGGCCAACGGCGGCGAACTGCCGAAACTCGTCGCGCTGTGGGAAAAAGGCATCGCCGACCGCGTCAAACTGAGCCCGCTGTGCGCGGCGTGGATCTCGGAAGTCGGCGCGCTCAACAAGTTCATCCACATCTGGCCTTATAAATCGATCGAAGAGCGCAACGCCACGCGCGACCGCGCGAAAAAAGAAGGCGTCTGGCCGCCGTCATTGCTGGCCAAGAAGCACAACATGCCTGCCTATTCGATGACCGCGCAGGAAAACAAGATCCTGATGCCGTCGGCGTTCTCGCCGCTGCAATAACAACACCGCATGGCCGGCAGCAAACCGTCGATCGCGATCATCGGCGCGGGGATGGGCGGGCTGGCTGCCGCCGCCACCCTGCGCCGCGCCGGCTTCGGCGTGCGCGTGTTCGAGCAGGCAGGTCGCTTCGGCCGCATCGGGGCCGGCATCCAGATGATGCCGAACTCGATGAAAGTACTGCGCGAGATCGGTGTCGAAGCCCGTGTCCGCGCCGCTGCCTTTGCCCCGAAGTCCCATTTGAACCGCATCGGCGACAGCGGCAAAATCACCATCGAGCTGCCGATGCCGGAAGAGCGCTACGGCGCGCCATACATGTGCATGCATCGCGCGACCCTGCACGATGCGCTGTTGTCGGGCGTGCCTGCCGACATCATTCACCTCGGCAAGAAACTCGTCGGCATCGGGCAAAACACCAGCGAAGTCACACTGACGTTTGCTGACGGCACGCGCGAGCGCGCGGACGCGGTGATAGGCGCCGACGGCGTTCACTCGGTGGTGCGCGAGAAATTGCTGGGCCCTGAAACGCCTTACAACAAAGGCCGCGTCGCGTATCGCGGTGTCTTTCCCGCTTCGCTGATGAATGGACTCGATATCGGGCCCTCGCGCACCAAGTGGTGGGGCGAGGACCGGCATATCGTCATTTACTACACCACCGCAAAGCGCGACGAAATCTATTTTGTCACCAGCCTGCCGGAGAGCATAGGCTGGGCGACAAAAGAATCGTGGTCGGCGAAAGGCGATGTCAAGGAACTGCGCGCCGCCTACGCGGGTTTTCATTCCGACGTGCGCGCCGTGCTCGATGCATGTCCCGATTGTCACAAATGGGCGATCCTCGAACGCGATCCACTGCCGCGCTGGAGCGTGGGCCGCGTTGCTCTGCTGGGCGATGCCTGTCACCCGATGACACCTTATATGGCGCAGGGTGCGGCGACTTCAATCGAAGACGCCGCGGTAGTTGCGCGCTGCCTTGCGGAAACCGCAGGCGACGACATCGAAGGGGCTTTCAAACGCTACGAAGCGCACCGCAAGCCGCGCACTTCGCGCATCCAGGCGATTTCGAGCGCCAACACCTGGATGCAGAAACCCGGCGACAATCCGGACTGGCTGTATGGTTACGATGCATGGAAGGTCCCGCTGACGGAGCCTGTCAGCTAAAAAGTAAAGCAGAATGCGGCGACATCGACCGCACGAGGAGGAAACCAGCATGAATAAAGCATTGCAGACTGCAGCCTGCCTGTTGATCGCGGGCCTGCCCCATCCCGCTGCCGGACAAGCCTACCCCGCCAAGCCAATCCGCCTGCTCGTGCCCTTCGGTCCCGGCGGTGTCGGCGACATAACCTCGCGCGCGGTCATGCAAAAAATGAGCGAAGCAATAGGCCAGCAGATCATCATCGACAACCGGCCGAGCGCCGGCGGCATCGTCGCCACCGAAACCGTGGCGAAATCGGAGCCCGACGGTTACACGCTCTACCTGATGAACAACACCAATGCGGTGAGCGCCGCGATGTTCAAGAAACTGCCTTACGACACGGTGAAGGACTTTTCCATGGTGTCGACCATAGGCGCATTCAGTCTCGGCGTGCTGGTGAGCCCCGAATCGCCGGTGAAAAGCGTGAAAGACCTGATCGCGCAGGCGAAAGCAAGCGCCGGCAAATTCAATATCGGCACCATCAACATCGGCACCACGCAGTTTCTGTCGGCCGAGCTGCTCAAATCGATGACCGGCATCGACTCGACTACGGTGCCGTTCAACAACACCGCGGGCGTGCTGACCGCGTTGCGGGGCAACAACGTGCAGGCGGCGATAGAATTTCTGCCGCCGGTATTGGGTCAGGTGCGCGCCAACAGCCTGCGCGCAATCGCAGTGACTTCGAAATCGCGCTTCGCACTGCTGCCCGACGTTCCGACACTCACTGAAAGCGGAGTGCCCGGCTACGAAGTCTCGTCGTGGAACGGCATTGCGGTCGCCGCCAAAACACCGAAGGCCGTCGTCGAGCGGCTGAACCGCGAAATCCACGCCGCGGTAAATTCACCGCAGATCAGGGCGCGTTTCCAGGAACTCGGCGTCGAGCAGAACACGAGCACCGCCGACGGCATGCGCAAATTCCTGGTCGACGAAATCGCCAAGTGGAACGCGCTGATCGACAAGGCGAACATTCCGCGGCTGTGACCGCGTGAACAAAGCTCGCAACGCGGTATCATTGGGGCTCCTGCCTTCGCTGCGAAACCTTCCCCATGAATTTGCTTCACCGTTTGCTTTTCACGCTGAGTATCTGCGCCCTGCTCGCACCGTCTGTCTGGCCCCAGAATTTCCCGTCGCATCCGCTTAGATTCGTCATTCCGTTCGCGCCCGGCGGTCCGGCCGATGTATCGGCGCGCACACTGGCCGTCAAACTGACGGAAACACTGGGACAGAACATCGTGATCGACAACCGCCCCGGCGGCGGCGGCATCGTCGCCGCGGAGATCGTCGCCCGCGCACGGCCCGACGGACACACGATATTGCTGTGCAGTACGAGCGTGATGGTCATCAATCCCATCGTGACCCCTGATGTGCCCTATGACGCACTGCGCGATTTCGCGCCGGTCTCGCTGGTTTCGTCATCGCCTTATCTGCTGCTCACCCACGCCACATTTCCCGCGACCTCGGTGAAAGAACTCGTCGCCCTCGCGAAAGCCAGGCCCGGCACGCTCAATTTCGGCTCCGCCGGCATCGGTTCGACATCGCATCTGGTCGCGGAGATTTTCCGCTCCATGGCCGGCATAGCCATGACGCACGTTCCGTATAAAGGGTCTGCGCTCGCCGCGACGGATCTGATGGCAGGCCAGTTGCAGGTCCTGTTTGAATCGGTGTCGTCCGCCCTGCCCAATGTCAACTCAGGACGTTTGCGCGCGCTGGGCATTTCAACATTGAAACGCTTTGCGCTCACGCCGCAGGTGCCGCCGATCGCCGAATCCGGCGTGCCGGGTTATCAGGCGGCAACGTGGCAAGGTGTCTGCGCGCCTGCCGGCACGCCGAAGCCGGTGCTTGCCGTGCTCAATCGTACCGTGGTCGATGCCGCACGCGCGCCGGCAACCGTGCAGCGTTACGCGGCACTCGGCGCAGAAGCCGTAGGCAGTACGCCGGAAGAATTTACGGCCTTCGTCAAAGCGGAGATTCCGCGCTGGACCAAAGCGATACGAGACAGCGGCGCGCGGCCGCAGTAGTCAGCGCAGCACGACCAGCGCGTCGGCAGCGACCACGCCTTTGGGCCCGACGATCAGCGGATTGATGTCCATTTCGGCAAGCCGCCCGCGCATCTGCCAGGCGAGTTCGGACACGCGCACCAGAATGCCGGCAAGCGCATCGATGTCGCAGGCAGGCCGCCCGCGCCCGCCATCCAGCAAAGCGCGCAGCCTGATCTCGTCTATCATCGCGCGCGCATCATCGGGGCCGAACGGCGCCACGCGGTACGACATGTCGCGGATGGCCTCAGCCATCACGCCGCCGATTCCAAATGCAACGACCGGCCCGAAGCCCGCATCGTTGACCACGCCGACGATGGTTTCGACGCCGCCCGCCACCATCTCGGAAACCAATACCCCCGCGAGCTGCGCAGCCGGTGCAGCACGGCGCGCGTTGGCCGTGACTTCGGCAACCGCCACCTTGAGCTCCTGCGCATTCGCCACGTTCAGGCGCACGCCGCCGATATCCGACTTGTGCGCGATGTCGCGCGACACGATCTTCACCGCCAGCGGAAATTTCATCGTGCCGTCGACAGCATCGCTGCCAAGAGGCAGCAGCACGTCGCGGGTCACGGGGATGCCCGCCGCTGCCAGCACTGCCTTGCTTGCGTGCTCGTCCAATGTTGCCGCGCCGGCAGGCAGCGCGGGCAGAACGATGGCCGGCGCTGGCGCGTCCGTTCCAGGCTTCGGGATGCGCGCAAGCGCTTCGGCGTAATCCGCGAGCATCGCCATCGCGCGTGCAACGCGCGCCGGCGACGGCAGCACCGGTACGCCGATTTCGCGCAGCTTGGCGAAACCTTCGGGCGCGATCTCTGCCGTCATCGCCGAAAACGCCAGTACCGGCTTGTTGAATTTCGGCATTGCCTGCTCCAGCAGATCGCCGG
>JAIOOZ010000402.1 GCA_021414185.1 Betaproteobacteria bacterium | reverse complement strand
CCGCCTTCGCGCTGGGTGCCGCCGGTGAGGGTCGCCGGTCCGCCCAGTATTGTCATGGTCGCCGACGGCACGCGCACGCTGTTTTCGGTGAATTCCAGCCGTGCATTGACCTGCTCGAACGGAAACACCACGTCGTCGGTTTCCACCTTGTTGTTCACAAACTGATAAGCGCCCACGACCTTGGTTTCTTTCACGTTGGCGATCGGGATGCCGAGCTTGAGCACCAGCTTGCCGCGGCCTTCCGCGTGCAGGCTTTCGGTAAAGTGGTCGATGGTTTCGAGCAGCGGACTTTTCTCGATATAGCCCAGGAATTCGCTGGTCGGGCCTTCCGCCTCCCCATTGACCGTCAACACGCGGTCCGGGGTGGCGAGATCGGGAATCTCGGCATGCACGCGCGCGAGCTTCGCGCCGAGGATGGTCGCCTCGCGCACCACCACGTCCATGCGGCGGCCGCGGAAATTCAGATCGCCTTCGATATTCTCGATTTTCGGCCAGTTACTGGCGTAATCGAGCACGCCTTCGGTCACACGCGCCGTCACCTGAAACAGGCCGCCCTTGCCTTCGGGAAACGGAAAATCGTTCAGGTTGCCTTTCAGCCGCACCTTCAGGTCTTTTGACGAACCGTTCAGAAACGCGCTGGCCATCCACTGGCGGGCACGCTCGCCGATACGCAGCGGCACGTAGCGCCCGACGCTGCGCGCGTCGGCGCGCGTCGCGTGCCCGGTGAGATCGATGATGCCGCGGCTGTCGGCAGCGGTGTGGTAGACGCCTGACACGCTGCCCGCGAGATCCCGGTTGGCGAATGAAATATCGTTGAGCCTGATTTCGTATTGATCGCCGGTGCGCTGCCAGCCGGCCTGCGCGGTAAGCGTATCGAACGCGAGTTTTTCTTCAAAAACCAGCGGCAGTTCGACCGTGGTGTTTTGCGTGCTCAGCAACAGCGTGCCTCCGCGCTCGGTGCCGTCGATGCTGCCGCTGACGCCGGCCAGCCCCGGCAGTTTGCCCACTGCGTTCAGCCCGAGATTGACGAACCGCGATTTCAGGCTGTATTGCTGCGGCTGCGGCCATTGCCCGGCCCACTTCAGCGCCACGTCGTAAAAACTGCCGCGCGGCGCGTAGATTTCAAATTCCTTGCGCAGTTCGGGCTCGAACGGCAGATGATCGGCGAGCGCGATCAGCGGCTCGACATCCAGCACATTCGCCTGCAATTCGCCGCGCGCCGGCCGCGCGCCGTTGGCGCGGTGATAGCGCAGCAGAAAATCCGTCGGCTGCAGCGTGTAGTCGTGCGCCGACATGCTCAGCTTGCTGGTCGTTACCTCGAACCCGCCATCCAGCAGTTTCCAGCTCACGCGGCCCTTCAACGCGGCGAGATCGAGTTCCGGCAACTCCTTGCCCAGGCGCGTGGTGACCTGTGACAACTGCACGTCCGCCGTGATCTCGGCCAGTTCGCCGTTTTTCAGCCCCACCCACGTGCGCACGGCACCCACGCCGTGCGGAAAATACACCGGAAACGGCACCCATGCCCGCCACGCGGCGATGTCCGTATATTCAAGCTGGGCGAAAAGCTGCCCGTTCCATTGCGCAAGGTCGGTCACCGTCCTGCCGGTAAAGTCGCCGCGCACATCGAGCGGCGCGGCAATCGATTCGGGCGGCGCAGCGCGCAGTCCGAAACGATGGTGGCGGCCGGAATTCTCGAGACGGAAATCGACATGCTGCAGCGGCAGTTTAGGCGCCCCGCGCAACTCGTCTTGCCAGGTGATCGCCGCATCGCGTATGCCGATTTCGTCCTGCCGCAACAACCAGTCGGACATGCCGCCGCCGTCGGTATGCTGGTTCAACTCAATGCCGGCGACCGAAATCACACCGCGCGCGTCGCGTTTGACGTTCAGTTCCGGGTGCCTGATCTCGATCGAATCAAAACGCGGCTCCCACAGCACCAGCGACCACCATGACAATGTACTGTCGACGCGCTGCAGCGTGAGCGCCGGCTGATCGGTACGGTCGTAGACGACGATGTCGCCCAACGTCAGCTGCAGGTTAAGCCCGCTCCAGCGACCGTCGAGTTTGCCGATCGTGATACGCTGCTTGGTGGCTTCGCTCAACTGGCGCGCGATCGGTTCGCGGTAGCTCTCCATGTTCGGCAGCAGCCAGAAGCGCACGCCGCCGACGACCAGCGCAAAGACGAACGCGCAGCCGAGCACCGCCCAGGTTATCGCGCGATAAACCCAGAGCGTGCTGACGTGCAGCCACTTAAAAATAGAAATGGCCGGCACGATAGGGGTCAAAAGCCATAAAATGCAACATAATGATTTCTAAACCAATTGTAACCCGAACGGCATGACTACACCTAACGCGCCGGCAGGTGCTGACGATGACCCGCTGATCCGCCGCGCTACCGCGTTGTCGCGCTTTGCGCGGCGCCTGCTCGCCGCCGAACCCGGCCTGCTGCCGGCCGCGAGTCTCGCCCGTCCATTTACTGCCGACGAGATGCGTGCGCACCTCGCCGCCGCCACTGTCGCCGGCGACGCCACGCTGCAACGCGCCCTGCGCGACCTGCGCAAACGTGTGATCCTGCGCATCATCGCGCGCGATCTCGGCGGCGTGGCGACGCTCGACGAAGCCATGACAACGGTGACCGCACTCGCCGATATCGCGATCGCGACGGCGGTCGCCCATCTCGAACACGAATTCGCGGCGGAATACGGCAAACCGCGGGCGCCGGACGGCGGACCCGCACAACGCCTTCACGTCGTCGCCATGGGCAAGCTGGGCGGCTGCGAACTTAATGTCTCCTCCGACATCGATCTCGTATTCGTCTATCCGGAAGACGGCGAGACCGGCGGCCCGCGCAAGCTGAGCAACCACGAATATTTCACCCGCTTCGCGCGCCGGCTGATTGCCCTCCTCAGTGAAATGACCGCCGACGGCTACGTGTTCCGCGTCGACATGCGGCTGCGCCCGCTGGGCAGCGACGGGCCGCTCGCCGTGAGTTTCGGCATGCTCGAGAATTACTTCATCACGCAGGGACGCGAGTGGGAGCGCTATGCGTGGATCAAGGCGCGCGTGGTGTGCGGCGACCGCGCACAGGAACTCGCCGACCTCGCGCGTCCTTTCGTATTCCGCCGCCATCTGGATTACAGCGCGTTCGAATCCATGCGCGGCCTGCACCAGGAGATCCGGCGCGAAGTCGAGCGCCGCGACATTCTCGACAACATCAAGCTCGGGCCCGGCGGCATCCGCGAAATCGAGTTTATCGTGCAGCTGTTTCAGCTCGTCCGCGGCGGGCACGATGCGATGCTGCGCCAGCCACCCACCCTCGCCGTGCTGCCGCTGCTGGCCGAACGCCAGCTGCTGCCGGCTGCCGCGGTGCAGGATTTGAGGGAAGCGTACGTGTTTTTACGCGACCTTGAGCACAGACTGCAGTATCTGGACGACAAGCAGACGCAGACCCTGCCGACGATCGCAGAAGACCAGGCGCTGATCGCTGCCGCCATGAATTTCACCAATTTTGACGAACTGCGCATCGAACTCGACCGGCATCGCGGCAACGTAACGCGCCAGTTCGAGAGCATTTTCGCCACCTCGGAAGACACCGCGCATCCGCTCGCGGCGTTGTGGCACGGCGACACCCCGGACGAGTCGCTCGCGGTACTGCGCGGTCTCGGCTACGCGAATCCGCAACGCGCGCTCGAACGCATCGGCGCACTGCGCGACAGCAACCGCGTACGCCAGATGCCGCAGGCGAGCCAGACCCGCATGGAACAACTGGTGCCGCAAGTCATCGCCGTCGTGGCCAAACTGCCGCATGCCGATGCCACACTGGAGCGCATGCTGACTTTGCTCGAGAGCATCAGCCGGCGCGAAGCCTACCTCGCGCTCCTGCTCCAGTATCCGCAAACCATAGAACGCGGCGCCCGCCTTGCCAGCGCCAGCCCGTGGGCCGCAGAGTACCTCGCGCGCTATCCCATCCTGCTCGATGAACTGCTCGACGCGCGCACGCTGCATGCTCGCCGGCGAACTGCCGCTGGAAAAACTCTCCGATCACCTCTCCGACCTTGCCGACCTGATACTGGCGGAAGCTCTGCGCATAGTCTGGCAGGGGTTGCGCACGCGGCACCGCGACGAACCGCAGTTCGCGATCATTGCCTACGGCAAGCTCGGCGGCAAGGAATTGGGCTACGCGTCGGACCTCGACATGATTTTCCTCTACGACGACACGGCGCCAGAAGCGCCCGAAAACTACGCGCGGCTGGCGCAACGCATCAACCACTGGCTGACCAGCATGACGGCGGCGGGGACCTTGTACGAAACGGATTTGCGACTGCGCCCGGACGGCGCCAGCGGCCTGCTGGTCAGCCCGGTGGCCGGGTTTGCCGACTATCAGCGCGAACATGCCTGGGTATGGGAACACCAGGCGCTGACGCGCGCGCGCGGTGTCGCCGGCGACGCCGGCATTGCGCGGAGTTTCGACGACATACGCGGCGAAGTACTGCGGCGGCCGCGCGCGCTTCCGGCGCTGCGCGACGAAGTGGTCACCATGCGCGACAAGATGCTGGCCGCGCATCCGAACGCCAGCGGACTCTTCGACATCAAGCACGACCACGGCGGCCTGATCGACGTCGAATTTATCGTGCAGTACCTGGTGCTGGGGCACGCGCACCGGCACGCGGAACTCATCGCCAACATCGGCAATCTCGCGCTGCTCAAACTCGCCGCGCGCCTGGGGCTGATCGCGGACGATGACGCGCTCGCCGTGCACGACGCGTACCGGCACTATCGGCAACTGCAGCATGCATTGCGTCTGCAGGGCGACAAATACGCACGCGTCGAAGCCCGCACGCTGGCGCGCGAAATCTCTGCGGTAAAAAAATTATGGTCGGGCGTGCTGGGGGCGGCGCCCCCGACGGGCAAGTAAGGCTGGCGCGCTGGTGTTACGCGACCTCGGCCTGCGCCTCGGCGACTTGCGGTAATTTCGCAATCAGGCGGTAAGCCGTTATCTGGCGCTCGCCTTTGATGTTCAGCGGTTCCGGACCTTCGAACTGGTAGAGCCCGCGCAACCGGCGATACGTGGTGACATCGACCAGAATGCCGCCGGAGGTGGCCTCGGTCTGCAGTCGGCTGGCGACGTTGACCGCGTTGCCCCACAAATCGTAAATGAATTTCTTCACGCCGATCACGCCGGCCACCACCGGGCCGCTGCCGATGCCGATGTGGATGCCGAGCGATTCGCCGGTGCGCGTCTTGCGTTCGCTGATGCGGTCGCGCACGTCGAGCGCCATGTTAACAATCGCCTCGGTGTACTTGGCGTCGTGATCGAGCAGGCCGCCGGCGACCATGTAGGCGTCGCCTATGGTCTTGATTTTTTCGAGCTGGTATTGCTCGGCTAGCCCGTCGAACCAGGAGAACACTTCGTTCAGCAGCGCCACCATGTCACGCGGCGGCAGCTCCTCGGACAAGCGCGTGAAGTCGGTCAGGTCGGCGAACATGACGGTGCAGTCGGCAAGGCCATCGGCGATGACGCTGGGATCACGCTTCAGCCGCTCTGCAATATGCCCCGGCAGCACGTTGAGCAGCAACCGCTCTGAGCGCTCCTGCTCGACCTGCAGCAGGCTGTGCTGGCGGTCAAGCGCTTCCTTCAGCCGGTCTTTCTGGCGCACAAAATAAACCACCAGCAGATAGACGATGGTCGACATCGCGGCAAAATTGAGCACGAAGAACACCGCGATGGTCTGCAGCGGCATGCCGGTCGTCTTTTCATTCCCGTACGCGAGATAGTAGTCGAAGAAACCCGACACGGCCGTCATGACGAGGTAGGCAAAGAACCACGGCACCGACTCCTTGGGGCCCTGGAAAACCATCACGCCGATGGGCGCCAACAGCGCCCACAGCATGACCCCCGAAGACGTGACGTAACTGCCGATCGACCACTGCATGATGAACGGCACAAACAGATACAAACTCGTTTGCGCAAAACGGAAGAACTCGAAATTGAGGTTCCACAGGTAAATGCCGAGCGTGGTCGCCGATACCGCCAGGTAAATCAGCGGCACCGTGGCAGAGTACTTGATCCCCATCGCGTGATAGATGACGAGCCACAGCATCGCGGCAAAGCCCATCAGGCCACAGGCGAAGATGAGCAGTGTTTTCTGCAGCTTCTGCTCGTCGGTGTCGCTCGGCGTGATGACGCGACCGCTGATACTGCTGAGCAGTCGGCTGACCGGGTTAGACATTCCTCAATTACTCCCTTTTTGCCTTTAAATTCCAGCGGGTTACGCTAGCACGATGCGAGTGTGACTTTTGTCACGCACCGCTTCGGACAATACCCCTGATATTCACATCAATCAAATTCTCGGTCAAGGACAGTCGCGCCTTTTTCGCCGGCGCGAACCGGCCATCACATCACCCCGAACCCGCACGCGCGCACCGGGCTGGCAACGGCAACGGCGGATGAAATACGCTAGAATTCGTCTTTTGCGCGGAGTACAAAAAATGTCGATGGCTGATCGTGACGGGCACATCTGGTATGACGGCAAACTCGTGCCCTGGCGCGACGCGAATACCCATGTGCTCACCCACTCGCTGCATTACGGGCTCGCGGTGTTCGAGGGTTTGCGCGCCTACAATACGGTAAGCGGCACCGCGATTTTCCGCCTCAAGGAGCACACCGAGCGTTTGTTCAATTCCGCGCATATCTACATGATGAAAATCCCCTACGACCGGGACACCATCATGGCGGCGCACAAGGAAGTGGTGCGCGCGAACAAGCTCGAATCCTGCTACATCCGCCCGATCGCTTTCTACGGCTCGGAAAAAATGGGCGTGTCGCCGAAAGGCGCGACCGTGCACGTCGCCATCGCCGCGTGGCCATGGGGCGCGTATCTTGGCCCTGAAGCGCTCGAAAAAGGCATCCGTGTCAAAACGTCGTCGTTCGCGCGCCATCACGTCAACGTTTCGATGTGCCGCGCGAAATACTCGGGCACCTACGCAAATTCGATACTGGCCAACCTCGAAGCCACCGAACACGGCTACGACGAGGGGCTGTTGCTGGACGTCGACGGGTTCGTCGCCGAAGGCTCGGGTGAAAACCTGTTCATGATCAAGGACGGCAAAATCTACGAGCCGGAACTCACCAGCGCATTGATGGGGATTACGCGCCAGTCGATCATCGCGGTAGCCGAAGAAATGGGTTATACGGTCACCGCGCGCCGCATCACCCGCGACGATCTGTACATCGCCGACGAAGCTTTCTTCACCGGCACCGCGGCTGAAGTCACGCCGATACGCGAAGTCGACAGCCGCGTCATCGGCGCCGGCAAGACCGGCCCGATCACCGCGCGCCTGCAAAAAGCGTTCTTCGACATAGTCAACGGCAAAAACGACAAATACCGCCAGTGGCTGGCGCCCGTCGCCGCCTGAACCGTCATGGCCCAGAGCGAAAACAAACAGCGCCATATCGAAGTCACAGCGGCCGACCTGCCGCTGCACTGCCCGACTCCGGCCATGCTGTTGTGGAATGCGCATCCGCGGGTATTTTTGCCGATCGAAAAATCCGGCGCGGCGCTGTGCCCGTATTGCGGCACGCAATATACGTTGAAGGGCGGCGCTCCCGCCGGCCACTAACGCGTTATGACGAGGGTTCTCGTCATAGCCCCGTCCTGGGTCGGCGACGCGGTTCTTGCGCAGCCGCTGTTCAGGCGATTGCACGAACGCCACACCGGTCTCACGCTCGATGTCCTGGCACCACCCTGGACACATGCGCTGTTCGCGCGCATGCCCGAAATCAACACCACGCTGACGAGCCCGTTTGCGCACGGTGAACTTGCACTTGCGCGCCGCTACCGGCTCGCGCGCGAGCTGGCAAAACAGCACTACGATCAGGCCATCGTATTGCCCAACTCCCTCAAGTCGGCGCTGGTTCCGTTTCTCGCGCGCATTCCGCTGCGCACCGGGTTCGTCGGCGAAGCGCGCTGGGGCCTGCTCAACGACGCGCGGTGCCTCGACAAAACGGCGCTGCCGCTGATGGTAGAACGCTTCGCTGCGCTCGCTGAAACTGCAGACGAAGACCTGCAACGCCCGTTACCCCGGGCACAATTGCAAGTCGATGCAGCGCAGCGCGCCGCCACGCTTGCCCGGCTTGGCCTCGCCCCGGCACGTCCCGTCGCCGTATTGTGTCCCGGCGCGGAATACGGCCCGGCCAAGCGCTGGCCGCCGCCATACTTCGCGGAACTCGCGCAGCGATTCGACCGCGCCGGTTATGACGTGTGGATTGCCGGATCGCCGCACGATGCCGCGATTGGCGACGAAATCAATCGCCTCAGCGGCAATCTGTGCGTCAATCTCTGCGGCAAATCGACGCTCGCCGAAGCGATCGACCTCGTGTCGGGCGCCGCGGTAGTAGTCAGCAACGACTCGGGCCTGATGCATATTGCGGCCGCGCTCAACAGGCCGCTGATCGCCCTCTTCGGCTCCAGCAGCCCGGCCTTTACGCCGCCCGCCAGCCCGCATGCCAGGATCGTCAGGCTCGAGCTGCCGTGCAGCCCGTGCTTCGAACGCGTGTGCCCGCTGGGCCATTTCAACTGCATGCTGCAAATGCATCCCGACCAGGTCTGGCGCGAAATCGACTTTGCTAAAATGCCATCGACATGAAACGTACGCTGTTCACCACCCCGCAGGACGCCGAGACCGCTTTTTACGATGCTTTCGAAAAAAGCGACCTCGACGCCATGATGGGAGTATGGGCGGATGACGACGACATCGTCTGCGTGCACCCTGGCGGGCCGCGCCTGACCGGCACCGAGCAGGTGCGCGAAGCGTGGCGCCAGATTTTCGCCGGCGGCCAGACGCTGCGCTTCCGGCTGCGGCATCAGCAATCGATCAACGGCATGACAATCGTCGTGCACACCGTCTACGAGCAAATCACTGCGGCCGGCGAGGCGCGCGCGCGCCAGCCAGTCATTGCCACCAATGTTTACATGCGTACCGAAAACGGCTGGCGCATGGTCGTACACCACGCGTCGCCCGCGCCGGCGACGCCGGAAACCGAAGGCAAGCGCGCGCCCAAGACGCTGCACTAAACGCGGGCTGACGGTATAATCCGGGCATCCCGCAGCAAATCCGATCGAATCAAGACTCAAGTGCGGCGCAGTTGCCGGTAACGCGAGCGCACGGATGCCGTTACTGAATATTTCTTTGCAGAAAACCCTGTTGCAATCATTTCGAGGAAAAAGATGAGCACTGTCGATTTTGGCAATCCCGACGTAATCGTAATCGGCGCCGGCAATGCGGCGTCCTGCGCCGCGCTCGCCGCGCGTGAATCCGGCGCCAAGGTAATTATGCTGGAAGCCGCGCCGCTCGACGATTGCGGCGGCAACAGCCGCTACACGGCGGGCGCTGTACGCATCGTATTCCACGGCGCCGACGATCTCGCCCAGCTTTACGACATTACGGATGACGAGCGTAAGACCTGCGATTACGGCACTTACACTGAAGACCAGTACTTCGACGACATGGGCCGCATCACCAATTACCGCACCGATCCGGATCTGTGCGAAATCCTCGTCAAGCGCAGCTTCGAGACGATGGTGTGGATGCGCAAAAAGGGCGTGAAATTCCAGGCGCCGTACGGGCGTCAGGCTTTCAAGGTCGACGGCAAATTCAAGTTCTGGGGCGGCCTCGCGTGCGAGACCTGGGGCGGCGGACCGGGTCTGATCGAACTCGAGCACAAGGCCTGCGAGCGCGAAGGCATCCCCATTTACTACGAAACGCCCGCGATCGGCCTTATCACCGACGACAGCGGCGTCAAAGGCGTGCGTGCGCGCAGCCAGGGCAAGACCGTCGAGATCCATTCCAAGGCAGTGGTGCTCGCCTGCGGCGGTTTCGAATCGAACGCGGAAATGCGCGCGCGCTATCTCGGCCCCAACTGGGACCTCGCGAAAGTGCGCGGCACACGCTACAACACCGGCGTGGGCATCCGCTCGGCGCTTGAAGCGGGCGCCCTGCCCTACGGCCACTGGTCCGGCTGCCATGCGGTGGGCTGGGACCAGAACGCGCCGCCCTTCGGCGATCTGGCAGTCGGCGACAATTTCCAGAAGCACAGCTATCCGCTGGGCATCATGGTCAACGCGAACGGCGAGCGCTTCGTCGATGAAGGTGCTGACTTCCGCAATTACACCTATGCCAAGTACGGCAAGGTGATCATGGACCAGCCCAATATGTTCGCGTGGCAGATCTTCGACAAAAAGCTCGTGCACTTGCTGCGCGACGAATACCGTATCAAGCAGATGACCAAGGTCACCGCCAATACCCTCGAAGAACTGGTTGAGAAGCTCGAAGGCGTCGACGCCAAGCGTTGCCTCGAAACACTGAAGGCGTACAACAAGGCGGTGCAGACCGACGTTCCGTTCAACCCGGCGGTCAAGGATGGCCGCGGCACCAAAGGTCTGGCGGTTCCCAAGACCAACTGGGCCAATGTGCTCGATACGCCGCCGTATGAAGCGTACGCGATCACCTGCGGCGTCACTTTCACTTTCGGCGGCGTCAAGATCGACCCCACCAATGGGCAAGTCGAGGACGTTGCAGGCAAACCTATGCCCGGCTTGTTTGCAGCAGGCGAACTCGTCGGCGGGTTGTTCTATCACAACTACGCGGGCGGCAGCGGCCTTGTGTCCGGCTCGGTGTTCGGCAAAATGGCCGGCCATAGCGCGGGCGCCTGCGCCAAATAGTCTGGCCAACATCTGCCGCTGCTGTTAATCTTTTAATTCCAGTGAACTGAGGAGAAACGCCATGCCGGTCACCCAGATCAACCCGAAAAAACAATCGGTGCGCGAACAGGTCAGCAAGGAAGAATGGGAAACACGCGTCAACCTCGCCGCCTGCTACCGGCTCATGCATGAATTCGGCATGACCGAAATGATTGCCAACCATATTTCGGCGCGCGTGCCGGGCACTGAAGACCAGTTCCTGATCAACGCCTACGGCATGTTGTACGAGGAGATGACCGCCTCCAGCATGATCAAGATCGACATCGACGGCAAAATCATTTTCAACGCCACCGACTACGGCATCAACCAGGCCGGCTACGTGATCCACAGCGCGGTGCACGCGGCGCGCCACGACGTCGATTGCGTAATCCACACCCACACGCTGGCCGGCATGGCGGTGTCCGCGATGGAATGCGGCCTCATGAGCAACATCGCGCAATCGGGCATGCGCTTCGGCGACGTCGCCTATCACGACTACGAAGGCCCCGCGCTGAACCTGGAGGAGCGCGAGCGCCTGGTCAAGGACCTCGGCGACCGCGACGCGATGATACTGCGCAATCACGGGCTGCTCACTACGGGGCCCAGCATCCCGGAATGCTTCAACAACCACTTCCGCCTCGAACGCACCTGCCAGCTGCAGGTCATGACTTTGCAGTGCAATACCAAACTCTCGCTGGCGGACGGGAAAGTGCTGGCAGACACTCATGCGGGATTCAAGCCGGGCGTGCGCCGGCGCTGGGGCATCGTCGAGTGGCCTGCCCTGCTGCGCAAGCTCGACAGAATCGACCCGTCGTACCGCGACTGAACACACCCGATAGACGCCGGGCGAGAAACGAGAGGCGCACCCTCTTGTTGTTTTCCGTCTATCGTCTATCGCCTCGCGTCTCTCCGATTCCGCCTCCCTATCGCGGCCGCGATTTTCCCAGCGGCGCGCATTGATTTCATCCTATCGCGCGCCGGCATGGCTGCCCGGCGGACATCTGCA
>JAIOOZ010000401.1 GCA_021414185.1 Betaproteobacteria bacterium | reverse complement strand
CACGGCCAACCGGCTTGCGCGCGGCGTGCCGGTAATCAACGCCAAAGAAAGCGTGACCGTCGTGCAGATGCGCAATCCCGCCGGCGTGCTGCGTGCGCGCATTGCGGCGGCTATGACTGCATCAGGCATGCATATCAGCAGTGCTGCATACGAGCGCAGCTCGCAGATTTTTCTGCGCGGACATTTTCCATTGTATTGCGCGTCCGCGCAGCTCAAAGCATTTGGTAAACAATGGCAACAATGACTTTTTAACAGGGATGACTACGAAAATGGCACACGACCCGTTCAAAGCACTGCAGGAATTCAAGTTGAAGTCCGGCAAGACCGGCAAATACTATTCGCTCGCCGCCCTCGAAAAAGCCGGCCTGGGAAAGACCTCGCGCATGCCGATCAGCCTGCGCGTGGTGCTTGAGTCAGTCCTGCGCAACTGCGACGGCAAGCGCGTCACGGAAGACGCCGTGCGCGCGCTGGCCGGCTGGAAGCCGAACGGGCCGCGCACGCAGGAACTGCCTTTCGTGCTTGCCCGCATCATGCTGCAGGACATGGCGGGCTTTCCCGCGCTGAACGACTTCGCCGCCATGCGCGCCGAGGCGCAGCGCCAGAAATTCGATCCGACCAGGATAGAGCCGCTGGTGCCGGTCGATCTGGTTGTCGACCACTCGATCGTCGTCGACGTGCATAACTCGAAAGACGCGCTGCGCAAGAACATGGAAATCGAGTTCGAGCGCAATGGCGAGCGTTACACCTTCCTGAAATGGGCCAAGGCCGCGTTTTCGGGCATCCGCGTGGTACCGCCAGGCAACGGCATCTGCCACCAGGTCAACCTCGAATACCTCTCGCGCGGCGTGTGGGAAAAAGACGGCGTCTATTACCCCGATTCCACCGTAGGCACCGACTCGCATACGACCATGGTCAACGCCATCGGCGTGCTGGCATGGGGTGTCGGCGGCATCGAAGCCGAAGCCGGCATGCTCGGCCAGCCCTACTACTTCCTCGAACCCGATGTCGTCGGCGTGCACATGACCGGGAAGTTGAACCCGGGCGTCACGGCGACCGATCTCGTGCTGACCGTCACCGAGCTGCTGCGTAAAACGAACGTGGTCAACAAGTTCGTCGAGTATTTTGGCGAAGGCGCCGCCTCGCTCTCGCCCACCGACCGCGCCACCGTCGCCAACATGGCACCCGATTACGGCGCGACCTGCGGCTTTTTCGCGATCGACGACAAAACGCTCGAGTATTACCGCATGTCGGGCCGCGAGCAGCATGTCGACGCGATCGAGTCCTATCTCAAAGCGCAGGGCATGTACGGCATTCCGAAAAAAGGCGAGATCGATTACTCGCAGGTAGTCGAACTCGACCTCTCCACAGTGCGCCCGAGCGTCTCCGGCCCGAAGCAGCCTGAAGAACGCATCAACCTTGAAGGCATCGGCGCCCGTTTCACCGAGCTCTTCTCGAAGCCCGTGGCCGAGAGCGGCTACAACAAGCCGGCCGCCGACCTGGCGAAGCGTTACCCGGTCGCGAATCCTGCCATCGGTGACGTCGGTCATGGCGACATCGGTATCGCCGCCATCACCTCCTGCACGAACACGTCGAACCCTTGGGTGCTGCTCGCCGCCGGATTGCTCGCGAAGAAGGCGGTGGAAAAGGGCATGAAGCCGCATCCGCGCGTGAAGACGTCGCTCGCGCCCGGCTCAAAAGTGGTCACTGCCTATCTCAAGGACTCCGGCCTGCTGCCCTACCTGGAGCAATTGGGCTTTTACGTGGTCGCGTACGGCTGCACTACCTGCATGGGGCTGGCCGGTCCGCTCGACAAGGACCTCGAAGAGACGATCGTGAAGAACGATGTGATTTCCGCCGCCGTTCTGTCCGGCAACCGCAACTTCGAAGCGCGCGTCCATCAGAGTCTAAAGGCCAACTTCCTGATGAGCCCGCCGCTGGTGGTTGCGTTCGCCCTCGCCGGCACGGTGCTGAAGAACGTCGACACCGACCCCCTCGGCAAGGACAAGAACGGCAAGCCGGTGTTCCTCAAAGATCTGTGGCCGACACCCGCCGAAGTCGACGCAGTGATGAAATTCGCGACCAACAGCGAGAACTTCAAGCGCGAGTACGGCGACCTTTCGGGTGCAAAAGATCTGTGGGACGCGATCCCCGAAGCCAAGGGCGCCTTGTACCAATGGGACAACAAGTCGACCTATTTGCTGGAGCCGCCGCTGTTCGAGGGCTTCAAGGTTGAATTGCCGAAAATCAGCGACGTCAAAGGCGGCCGCGCGCTGGGCATCTTCGGCAACAGGCTGACCACCGACCATATCAGCCCGGTGGCGCCGATCCGCAAAGGCACGCTGGCCGGCGACTGGCTGGTCGCCGCCGGCAGCACCGACCTGTCGAGCTTCGGCTCGCGCCGCACCAACCACGAAGTCATGGTGCGCGGCGCATTCGCCAACCCGCGCATCAAGAACCTGATGATTCCGGGCAGCGAAGGCGGAGTGACCCTCCACCAGCCCTCAGGAGACAAGATGCAGATCTTCGATGCCTCCATGCGCTACCAGAAGGACGGCGTGCCGCTGTTCGTGTTCGGCGGCGAGGCCTACGGGACCGGCTCGTCGCGCGACTGGGCGGCCAAGGGCACCCAGATGCTGGGCATCAAGGTCGTGGTCGCACGCGGCTTCGAGCGCATCCATCGCTCCAACCTCATCGGCATGGGCGTGCTGCCATGCCAGTTCAAGGCCGACGACAGCGTGCAGTCGCTCAAGATAGACGGCAGCGAGACGTTCGATCTTCTCGGCGTAGCCGGCGGCAACGTCAAGCCAATGCAGGACGTGACGCTGGTCATCCACCGCAAGGACGGGTCGACGCAGAACGTGACCGTGACGCTGCGCGTCGATTCGCCGATCGAGGTGGAATATCTCAAGCACGGCGGGATTCTTCCTTACGTACTCCGCGAACTGATGGCAGCATAAAAATTAGGAGCCAATGGCGCGTAGCACGCACGGAAGTGGCAGATTTTACGACGCGCGGAGTAGCCGCGCGTGAAATGCGTGTTGCGCGAATTGATGGCGGCGTGAATTTAAACAATCATGCTGCACGAACTGGAAGCCGTCTCAAAATACTCCCTCGCCCCACATCAGTGGAGAGAGGGCCGGGGTGAGGGGAAGCGATGTAGCTGCTGTCGGAAGGTGAACAAGATTTCAACCCGCCCCTCACCCTAACCCTCTCCCCGCAAGCGGGGCGAGGGGATTTTTAAGATGACTTCTAGTAATGGCGGCGTGATCA
>JAIOOZ010000400.1 GCA_021414185.1 Betaproteobacteria bacterium | reverse complement strand
AGCTTCCAGCTCGTCGCGTATGCCCGCCTCTTCGAATATGCGCTCGACGCGCAGCATTTCCTGGATTTGATAGCGGATCGTGAGCTCGTCCTCGAATATCAGCGTGACGTGCTCGCCGAGCGACACCGTGCGGTTTTTTTTATGGGCGAGCACCTGCGCGCGAAAATCCTTGCGCGTCTTGGCATACGCTTCGAGCGTCATCAGGCTGTCTGGGGTAATGCGTGGCATGGCTGTACCGGTGACTGTAATCACAAACCGTAGGCGATGCGCAGCAGCGCCAGTGGATGCTCTTTCTGCGCGCGCGACTCGCCTATGCCCTGCTGTATATGGCGGCCGGCAATCGGGCAGTCCGAGCTCAGGTAATCGGGATCTTTCTCGGCCATCAGCCGGAACACCGGGCGGCCGATTTTCATCGATTGATCGAAAAATTCGCTTTTCACGCCCCATGTACCGTCGTGCCCGGAGCAACGCTCCACGGTGTGGACCTGGGTATCCGGCACAAGTTCCAGCATTTCACGCGTTTTCTGGCCGACGTTCTGCACGCGCGAATGACACGGAATGTGGTACGCGACCTTGCCCAGCGGCGCCTTGAAATCGGTCTTCAAGAGGCCTTCCTTGTAGCGCATCACCAGGTACTCAAACGGATCGAACATTGCGGCCTGCACCGCTTTCACATCCGCGTCCTGCGGAAACATCAGCGGCAGTTCCTGCTTGAACATCAGCGTGCAGGACGGGATTGCGGTCAGGATCGCGTAGCCCTCGCGCGCGAGCCTGGCGAGAACGGGAATATTGATTTCCTTCAGCTTCGCCACCGCATCGAGGTCGCCGAGCTCCAGCTTGGGCATGCCGCAGCACGCTTCTTTTTCGACGACGATCGCGGGGATTTCGTTGTGCGCGAGCACCTTGAGCAAATCGTGGCCGATGCCCGGCTCGTTGTAGTTCACGTAACAGGTCGCGAAAATCGCGACTTTGCCCGGCGTGTTCTTGCCGTCCTTCACCGGAAACGAGGCGTCGGGTTTGGCATTGGCGCGGAACTTGGCGCTCGCGTATTCCGGCAGCACGCGGTCCTTGTGCACGCCCAGCACCTTGTCCATGACGCCGCGCGCTACCGGCATCTTGTTCGCGGCGTTCACGAACTGCACGACGACGGGAATGGTCGCGAGCTTGCCCAGCGCGTCGGTTGACGACAGCAGCTTGTCGCGCGCGGACGTGCCGCCCTGTTTGAATTTGACCGCCTTGGCACGCAGCATCAAATGCGGAAAATCGACGTTCCATTCGTGCGGCGGCACGTACGGACACTTGGTCATGTAGCACGTATCGCACAGGTAGCAGCGGTCGACGACTTCCCAGTACTTGGATTTTTCGACGCCATCAAGCTCGCCGGTCTTGCCCTCGTCGATCAGATCGAAGAGCTTCGGAAACGCCGTGCACAGGTTGACGCAGCGCCGGCAGCCGTGACAGATGTCGAACACGCGCTCGAGTTCGCCGAAAACTTTCGCTTCGCTGTAGAAGTCTGCGCCCTGCCAGTCAAGCGGGTGGCGGGTCGGGGCTTCGAGATTACCTTCGCGGACGGCCATTTTGCGGGAGAGGTGAAAGGGGATAGGCGAAAGGCGGTTGCTGGTGCTTCAAACAAAAGAGGAGCGAGGCTTTCCGCCTCACTCCTCTCGCAACTCGCCTCTCGGAATCAATCGACCAGTGCGTCGAGCGACTTCTGGAAACGATTGGCGTGCGAGCGCTCGGCTTTGGCCAGCGTCTCGAACCAGTCGGCGATCTCTTCGAATCCTTCGGTGCGCGCCGCCTTGGCCATTCCCGGGTACATGTCGGTGTACTCGTGGGTCTCGCCGGCAATCGCCGCTTTCAGGTTGTCGCGCGACTTCCCGATCGGCAAACCGGTGGCCGGATCGCCCACCGCCTCGAGATACTCGAGATGGCCGTGAGCATGGCCGGTTTCGCCTTCCGCCGTCGAACGGAATACCGCCGCGACGTCGTTCTGGCCTTCCACGTCGGCCTTCGCTGCAAAATACAGGTAACGGCGATTCGCCTGCGATTCGCCGGCAAATGCGGCTTTCAGATTTCCTTCGGTTTTCGATCCCTTGAGTTGCATCGTTTTCTCCTATCGTTCAATTGCCGGACCGGCCCAAGATACCCGTGGGCCGCAACAGTAATTAGACTAAATCTAATCTGTGAACCAAGTGTAAAACTCTGCGCCGGCGCTGTCAATTGCCGGCAGCGGCGCGCGGCGCAGCACCGATATCAGGGGGCGCTGACGACGTTTGGACGACGTTCGTGCGGATTGCGATGCAGGTACTTGGCCAGTTCGTTCAGCGCCAGCTGGTAGACGTCGCGCTTGAACTCGATCACCGATTCGAGCGGCACCCAGTAGTCGTTCCAGCGCCACGCATCGAACTCGGGCTTTTCGGACGCGCGCAGATGCACGTCGCAATCGCGGCCGACGAGCCGCAGCAGATACCAGATCTGTTTCTGCCCTTTGTAGTTGCCGCGCCATTCGCGCCGCACCCATTGCTCCGGCACCTCGTAGCGCAACCAGTCGCGTGTGCGGCCCAGTATCCTGACGTGCTCCGCGGTGAGGCCGACTTCCTCGTGCAGTTCGCGATACATCGCGCGCTCCGGGGTCTCCCCCGCCTTGATGCCGCCCTGCGGAAACTGCCATGAGTGCTCTTTTACGCGCTTGCCCCAGAAGACCTCGTTTTTCCAGTTGCAAACGATAATGCCGACATTGGGGCGATACCCGTCACGATCGATCATGTGAGTCACCCTGTGTATGCTTTGATTGGGCAGATTCTTCCACAAACCTGCGCGAAATGAAAGGCGTGAGCTACAACAGCAGGCGTTCCTCATCGTGCGGATTCATCGCCGACAATTCCGCCACGAAACGCGTGAATTCAAGCCCGTAACTCGCTTCGAGTTGCTGCGCGCGCGCGCGCAATTCCTGCCAGGCCGGCTGGCCGGGACTGCGCTTGAAAGCGAACGCCGCTATATTGCCCGGCTTGCCGGCAGGCAGGCAGGCCACCAGCCCGTCAAACGCCCTGGCGAGACGGTCAACGCAGGTCGTGAAATTACGGTCGCCGCCCCACAGATTGACGACCATCACGCCGTCTTCACCGAGCACACGGGCGCAATCGCGGTAAAAAGCCGGTGTCGACAGTGCTTCGACCTGGGACTCGGCGTCATAGCCGTCTATCACCATCAGATCAGCGCGCAAATTGTCCCGTTGCAGGTACTCGGCACCATCGGCGACGACGATACTGAGCCGCTCATCGTCCTCCGGCACCGCGAAATACTGGCGCGCGATGTCCACCACGCGCGGATTGACCTCGATGGCGACGATATGCGCCCGCGGTAACTGGTGATAGATGAACTTGGTCAGCGAACCGCCGCCCAGCCCCACCATCAGCACTTCGCGCGGATCGGGCTTGAACAGCAGGCAAGCCATCATGCTGCGCGTGTACGAAACCTCGAGATCGTTCGGGCGCGCGATACGCATTGAACTTTGCACCGTGTCGCTGCCGATATGCAGCGTGCGCACGCCGAACTTTTCGCTGATATAGACCGATTCGTTGTCTTCTGACGGTTTGCGTATGCGCCAGCTGTGCAGGAACTTCATGCGTGAGAGATTTTCCGGAAATACACCATGGTTCGGTAGAATAAGGGCTTTCATCGCTTTCGGGTAGTCATGCGCGTATCGAATTTCTTTCTCTCGACCCTCAAAGAAGCACCTGCGGAAGCGGAACTCGTCAGCCACCGGCTGATGCTGCGCGCGGGACTGATCCGGCGCCTCGGCAGCGGCATCTACAGCCTGATGCCGATGGGGCTGCGCATCGCGCGCAAGGTCGAAGCGATCGTGCGCGAAGAAATGAACCGCGCCGGCGCGGTCGAAATGTCGATGCCGGTCGTGCAACCCGCCGAACTGTGGCAGGAATCCGGACGCTGGCAGGCCTACGGGCCGGAACTTTTGCGCCTGAAGGACCGGCACGAGCGCGATTTCGTGATCCAGCCCACGTCCGAGGAAGTCGTCACCGATATCGCGCGCAACGAGATCAAGAGCTACCGCCAGTTGCCGGTGCACTTTTATCAAATCCAGACCAAGTTCCGCGACGAAAGAAGGCCGCGCTTCGGCGTCATGCGCGGGCGCGAATTCGTGATGAAAGACGGCTACTCGTTTCACGCGGGTTACGCCGACCTCGAACGCGAATACCAGAACATGTACGACACCTACACGCGCATATTCACGCGTCTCGGCCTCAAGTTTCGCGCGGTCGCCGCCGACACCGGCTCGATCGGCGGCACCGGCTCGCACGAATTTCACGTGCTCGCCGATTCGGGCGAAGACGCGATCGCTTTCTGCCCCCAATCGGACTACGCCGCGAATATCGAACTCGCCGAAGGGATGGCGACGCCGGCTGCCCGCGGCGCGCCCGGCGCAGCGCTCGCCACTGTGGCGACGCCGGGCGTGCGCACCATAGACGATCTGTGCCGCCTGCTCGGCATTCCCGCGCAAAAAACCGTCAAGACCCTCGTCTACCAGGGCACTGAAGGCCTCGTCGCTCTCATACTGCGCGGCGATCACATGCTGAACGAAATCAAGGCGGCCAAACTGCCCGCGCTGCTGTCGCCATTGCAGCCCGCCAACGAAGCCGACGTGCGCGCGGCGTTCGGCGCGGGCTTCGGTTCGCTCGGTCCGCTCCAGGTCAAGAATCCGTCCCAACTCACCATCATCGTCGACCGATCCGCCGCGACTGCCAGCGACTTCGCCGCCGGCGCGAACGTCGACGGCCAGCATTTCACCAACGTCAACTGGGGGCGCGATCTGCCGCAGCCGGTACTGGTCGCCGACATCCGCAACGTCGTCGCCGGCGATGCGAGCCCGGACGGCAAAGGCACGCTGGACCTCTGCCGCGGCATCGAAGTCGGGCACATCTTCCAGCTGCGCACCAAGTACTCGTCGGTCCTCAAATGCAATTTCCTCGACGAGACCGGCAAGCAGCAACCGATGGAAATGGGCTGCTACGGCATCGGCATCACGCGCATCGTTGCCGCGGCGATCGAGCAGAACCACGACGAGCGTGGCATCATCTGGCCGGCCGCCATCGCGCCGTTCGAACTGGCTATCGTGCCGATAGCCATTGGCAAGAGCGCGGCCGTGCGCGAGGCTGCGGAAAAACTTTACGCCGAGCTGACGGCCGCCGGCATCGAAGTGCTGCTAGACGACCGCGACGAGCGGCCCGGCGTCATGTTCGCCGATATGGAACTGATCGGCATCCCGCATCGCGTCGTGGTTGGCGACCGCGGTTTGAAGCAGGGTCAGTTCGAATACCAGGGGCGGCGCGACAAGGCCGCGCAGCCGATTGCAGTCGACAACGCCGCGGACACCATCAAAAAACTCGTATGCGGCGGCTGATTGCGCTGGCGCTGACTGCCTGCGTTTCTCTGGCGCACGCCGGCAATCAAAAATATGAACCGCTGGCTGCGAGCGTACAGAGCCAGATGCAGTCGACGATCAGCGACCAGGCGACGCCCTTTCTCGCGTTCGATACCTTGGAGGAAGCGCGCGCATGGCTCGACGCCATGTCGAAGAAACTCGAACGGCGCTTCCCCGACCGGCACGCGCGCGAAGAATTTCTGGTTACGGTGCACTACGAAGCCAAACGCGCCGGGCTCGATCCGCAAATGGTGCTGGGCCTGATACAGGTGGAAAGCGCCTTTCGCAAATACGCCGTATCCAGCGCGGGCGCACGCGGTTTCATGCAAGTGATGCCGTTCTGGGTCAAGCAGATCGGGCAGCCCGGGCACAACCTCTTTCACCTGCGCACCAACCTGCGCTACGGCTGCGTCATCCTGAAACACTATCTCGACATCGAACGCGGCGATTACTTCCGCGCGCTCGGCCGTTACAACGGTAGCCTCGGCAAAGCGGAATATCCGAATACGGTGGTGCGCGCCTGGATCAGCAACTGGAAATATCCGCTGCGGTCGGCCGGAGCCCCCGCACGCTGAAGCCGCGCCGGAACCGTCAGGCCGGTTTCGCGACAACGGCGGCGCTCTCATCCGCCTGACGGAACAACTGCTCGAGCGACATCTGCAGCGTGTCGCCAATGCGCGTCGAGATTTCGTAGACGAGGGACTCGAGTTCGCTGCTGGCATGCCGTGCCGGCACATGCGCGTCGGTGCGAAACACGAACAGGCGGTAGATGTCCTCGATCCGGATCGTCGCGGCGTCGTGGCTCAACACCCAGCCGTCCGCGCCCGCGCGCGCGACGAACCCCGCGCCTGACAGTGTGGCGAGAATCTGCTCAAGATGATCGATGCGGACTTTGACCGCCGGATGCAGGCTCGACAGCGTAACGATTCCGCCGGCGTGGTGCGCACGCCACAGCTTTCTCATGACCTGCAACGCATCAAAAAAATCGCTGCCCGGCACCGGCCGCGATTGTCCCGCGCGCTCGCGCCACTCGGGCAGCAATGCCGCGAGCACCGCGCCGCCGATGACGATCAACCATGACAGGTAGATCCACAGCAAAAAAACCGGCACCGCGGCAAACGCGCCGTACACCAGCTTGTAAGTCGGGAAATGCGCGATATAAAAGCTGAATCCCTGTTTCATCGCTTCGAGGCAGATGCCGGCGGAGATGCCGCCCAGCAACGCGTCGCGCTTCAGGACCGGCCGATTGGGCACCGTCCAGTACAGCAGCCCGAGGGCAATCGACGTCAGCGCCAGCGAGACGAACCGCAGCATCAACAACCCGACTCCCGGCGGGTTGTCGATAAGCCCGAGCGACAGCCTGATCAGATAGGAAGTGAGCGACAGGCTCGCGCCGACGAATAGCGGGCCTATGGTGAGCACTGTCCAGTAAACGAGTATGCGCTGCAAGAGCGAACGCGGACGCGATACCCGCCAGATGCTGTTGAACGCGCGGTCGATGGTGATCATCAGCATCAGCGCGGTGACGGCGACAAAGGCGATGCCCACTGCAGTCAACTGCGTCGCGTTGTCGGAAAATTCGGCGGCGTAAGTCGTAATCGCCGACACCGATTCCGGCATGATGTTGTGGATCAGGAAACGCTGCAGATTTTCGATCAGCGATTCGAACACCGGAAATGCAGACACGATCGTCAGCGCGACGGTGATGATGGGCACCAGTGCGAGCAGCGTCGTGAACGTCAGGCTGCTGGCGATCTGGACGCAGCGGTCCTCGATAAAGCGCTGCCAGAAAATACGTACGAGATCAGTCAGCGGAGCACTTTTGATTACCATGAGTAGCAGTCGTGGGATGCGCTGCAGGAGCCTATATAATACCCGCGAAGCGCGGCACCCGGTCCGATGAAAGAAATCCTCGTCCTTTACTACAGCCATTACGGCGCCGTCAGGCAGATGGCGCAGTTCGTCGCGCGCGGCGTCGAGCAGGTGCCGGGCGCGGGCGCGCGTCTGCGCACCGTGCCGAAAATATCGGCCGTGAGTGAAGCCGTCGAACCGGACGTGCCCGCCGTGGGCGCGCCCTACGCCGAACTGAAAGATGTCGAAGAGTGCGCGGCCCTGGCACTCGGTTCGCCCACGCGCTTCGGCAACATGGCCGCGCCCCTCAAGTATTTTCTGGATTCGACCTCGGGCCTGTGGCTGAAAGGCGCGTTGAGCGGCAAGCCGGCCGCGGTTTTTACTTCGACCAGCAGCATGCACGGCGGTCAGGAAACGACTTTGCTGTCGATGATGCTGCCGCTTTTGCACCACGGCATGGTCATCGTCGGCCTGCCATACACCGAACCCGGATTGATTTCGACCGCGAGCGGCGGCACTCCCTACGGCGCCAGCCACGTCGCGGGGGCAACGAGCGACCGGCCGATCACCGACGACGAAAAAAACATGTGCATCGCGCTCGGCAAACGATTGGCCGAGACCGCGCTCAAGCTCGCTGCATGAGCATAGGCGCCGAGTGCCGGCGTTATCTGCGCCGGCACCACCACGGCTTGCTGTCCACTATTTCGAAAAAGCTCGGCGGCCATCCATTCGGCTCGGTGACGGCCTGCGTAACCGATCATGCTGCGCGGCCGGTGATATTGATCAGCCGGCTGGCGGAACACACGAAGAATATCGATGCCGATCCGCGCGTCAGCCTGCTGGTGCGCAATACCGATGCGGACGCGCAGGCGGGCGCGCGCCTCACGCTCGTCGGCAATGCCGTGCGCACGGATGATGGCCCCGCTGTGCAAACGCGCTACGTCGCCTGTGTTCCGGACGCCGCCCGGCTGCTGGCGCTGGGCGACTTTGCGTTCTACCGTATTGAGCCGCTCACGCTGCGCTATATCGGCGGCTTCGGCGCGATCCACTGGATCACCGCCGACAATTACGCGCCGCCCGCCAACACCATGGCCGCATGCGAAGCTGACATCGTTGCACACATGAATTCCGAGCATGTGGACGCTTTGCGCGACTACTGCCGGCACTTTAAACAAAAACAGCCCGCAACGGTCGCGATGGTTGCGATCGATTGCGACGGCTTCGACGTGCGCGCCGATGGCGAACTCCTGCGCTTCGATATTGATCCGCCGGTCGTCGATGCGCGCATGGCGCGCGCAGCGCTGGTGGCGATGACCAGCCAGGCGCGCGCCTGATGCGCGCCGTGAAGACTGCCTATGGCATTACGGTGGGTAGCCTCATCGCGCTGATTTTCCTGGGACTCGCCTGGGAACTGTGGCTGGCGCCCGTGCGTCCCGGCGGCTCCCTGCTGGTGTTGAAGGTCCTGCCGCTGCTGGCTCCGTTGTTCGGCCTGTTGCGCGGCAAGATCTACACCTACCAGTGGACTTCCATGCTGGTGCTCGCCTACTTTGCCGAGGGCGCGGTCCGCGCCTGGTCCGACCGCGGCCTGTCAGCACAGCTGGCCCTGGTGGAAATCGCCCTCGCAACGGCCTGTTTTACCGCCTGTATTCTCTACGTACGCCACGCGCGTCGCCATTTGTGACCCCTGTCGGCGCCGTACTGTTATCCTGACGGGTCTGCTTTGCATTGGAGGAGAATGCCATGCCGCTCATCGCCATGACCCGTGAAATGGGATCTCTGGGTAAGGACGTCGCCAACGTCATTTCCGAGCGGCTGGGCAAGCCGGTCGTGCACCACGAAATCATCGACCACCTCGCCAACAAGATGCGTTTGCGCAAAAGCCACGTGGTGCGCTTTCTCGACGGCAAAGCCAATATCTGGGAGCGCCTGACGACCGACAAGACCAGCCTGTCGATCTACACGGCCGACGAAACGCTGGCCCTTGCCGAAAGCGACAACGTATCGGTCATCCGCGGCTGGGGTTCGGCGCACCTCCTGCGCCCCATCCAGCACGTGATCTGCGTGCGCGTATGCGCGCCCATGAAAGTGCGCGTGCAGCGCATGATGGAACGGCTCAACTCCGATGACGAAGCGTTTATCATCAACGAGATCAAGCTCTCGGAGGAAGCGCATGCGGCCATCACGCGCCGTCATTTCGGCATCAACTGGCAGGACCCGGAGCAGTACGACCTGGTGCTCAACACCGAACGCGTTTCGATCGACGAATGCGCCGACGAAGTGCTGTCTCTCGTCAACAACCCGCAGTTCCACGCGACCGACCAATCCCAGCAAATGCTTGCCAATCTTGCGCTGGAAACCCATGTGCGCGCGGCACTGCGCGCCGATCCGCGCACCGAGAAAATGAGTATCACCATCAGCGCCGACCGCGGCGTCGTGACCATCGCCGGCATCGTCGACCGCGGCAGCGAACCCGTGCATGCATCGGAAGTTGCAAGTGCGGTTCCGCGCGTCAAGGAAATCAAAAACGAGCTCAAAATCGCTGCCGCCTCGCGCGTCAAGCTGGACCATTGACGCGCCGGTCGCAAATAAAAAAGGCGCCTGCGGCGCCTTTTTTATTTTTAACGTAGTCCGCTCGGCTACACCTGCGGGTTCAGGCGCTCCAGCTTGGAATGCAGCTTGTTCAGCGCATTGATGTAAGCCTTGGCCGATGCCACGACGATATCGGTGTCCGCGCCCTGGCCGTTGACGATGCGCCCCGTCTTCGACAACCGCACCGTCACCTCGCCCTGCGAATCGGTTCCGCTGGTGATGTTGTTGACCGAATACAGCAGCAGCTCCGCACCGCTGTTGACGAGGCTCTCGATGGCTTTGAACGAAGCGTCGACCGGACCGCTGCCCTGGGACTGGGCCGGCTTTTCCTTGCCGTCTTCCGACAGCACGATTTTCGCGAACGGCGATTCACCGGTCTCCGAATGCGCGGTCAGCGACACCAGGCGATAGCGCTCGTTCTCGACATGCTCGAGGTTTTCTTCCGTAATCAGCGCCTGCAGGTCCTCGTCGTAGATTTCGCGTTTTTTGTCGGCGAGGGTCTTGAAGCGCTTGAATGCGGCGTTGAGCGCTTCCTCGGACTCGAGGTCGATGCCGATTTCGTGCAGCCTCGACTTGAACGCGTTGCGCCCCGAGAGCTTGCCCAGCGTCAGGCGGTTGGTCGTCCAGCCGACGGTCTCGGCGCTCATGATCTCGTAGGTTTCGCGGTGCTTCAGCACGCCATCCTGGTGGATGCCGGACTCATGGGCGAACGCGTTGGCGCCGACGATTGCCTTGTTGGGCTGCACCGGGTAACCGGTGATGCCCGAGACCAGTTTCGACGCCGGCACGATCTGCGTCGCATCGATGCCGGTGTCGCACGGGAACACGTCCTGGCGCGTGCGCACGGCCATGACGATTTCCTCGAGCGAAGCATTGCCGGCGCGCTCGCCGAGACCATTGATCGTGCATTCGACCTGGCGCGCTCCATTCAACACCGCGGCCAGCGAGTTGGCGACTGCCAGGCCAAGATCGTTGTGGCAATGGACCGACCATACGGCCTTGTCGGAATTCGGGATGCGCTCGCGCAATTGACGGATCAAGCCACCGAAATGTTCCGGCAGGGTGTAACCGACGGTGTCGGGGACGTTGATGGTGGTTGCACCCGCCGCAATCACCTGCTCCAGTATGCGGCATAAAAAATCGATATCCGAGCGGCCGGCGTCTTCCGGGGAAAACTCGACGTTATCGGTGTAGTCGCGCGCCCATTTCACCGCGCGCACCGCTTGATCGATCACCTGCGTCGGCTCCATGCGCAGCTTCTTTTCCATGTGGATGGGGCTGGTCGCGATAAATGTATGCACTCGCGGCGAGCGGGCGCCTTTGACCGCCTCTCCACACCGCCGCACGTCCTTTTCGTTGGCACGCGCGAGCCCGCACACCGTGCTGTCGCGCACTGCCGCGGCCACCGCCTTGACCGACTCGAAGTCGCCGTCGCTCGCCGCCGGGAATCCGGCCTCGATGACATCGACGTGCATGCGTTCGAGCTGGCGCGCGATGCGCAGCTTTTCTTCCTTCGTCATCGCGGCGCCGGGACTTTGCTCGCCATCGCGCATCGTGGTGTCGAATATGATCAGTTTTTCCTTGCTCATGAGCTTCTCCAGTCTGACTGCATCGTGGCACGCCGTCCGGCGCGCGCACGAAAATCATGGATCATCCCGGGTTTGCTTACACCCGGCTGCACAACAAAAACGAATTTTAAGTAGGAGTATTTAGCGCGCGACGCGCAGCAGCAGGCCTGCCAGCAGGGGGCTGGCAAGAGGGCAAAGCATGGTGGCCTGGTGCGTGGAACTCATGGGGTCAAAATATAAAGGGTTTTGCACGGGCTGGCAAGTAGCGACAGTCAAGACGGCGGAGCGGCCGGGGGAAGTCGCCCTTTGCGCCGGATTATGTCGAGCACGGCGAATACGTAACCGGACAAAGCGTAGCAGATGAACAGGATGAATAACATTTCGGGCAAGGTGCTCGATACCGCGACCAGCGCCACTACCGCCAGAGCAATCGCCACCACTGCGGGAAACGACACGCTTTTGCGCGGATTGATGTCCTTGCCGCTGTAATACTTGAAGTTGCTCACCATCGTAAGACCGGCGAACATCGTCAGCACCCACGCCAGCCACTTGACGTCCGCGCCGCGGATCTGGTGCTCATCCATCGCCCACACCAATCCGGCGACGACGCAGGCGGCGGCCGGGCTCGGCAGGCCCTGGAAGAATCGCTTGTCGGCGACCTCAAGCTGGGTATTGAAACGCGCAAGCCGCAATGCCGCACAAGCGCAATAGATGAACGCGGCTATCCAGCCGAGCTTGGTCGTCACCCACGTGCCGAGCATCGGAATATTCTGCGCGCCGGAGAAATCCTTGAGCGCCCATACGTACACCACCAGCGCCGGCGCCACACCGAACGACACCATGTCCGACAGGCTGTCGTATTCGGCGCCAAATGCGCTCTGCGTGTGCGTGAAGCGCGCCACTCGGCCATCCAACCCGTCGAATACCAGCGCAACAAAAATGGCGAGTGCCGACTGCTCGAAGCGCCCGTTCATCGCCTGCACGATGGAAAAAAAGCCCGCGAACAGCGCCACCGTCGTGAAGAGGTTGGGCAGCCAGTAGATGCCGCGGCGGCGTATCCTGCCACCCTTGCCCAGCCATCTTTGCTTTGGCTCGTACATGATGGTTACCCCAGTTCCGCGATAACTGTCGCCGAAGCGTACACCTTGTCGCCGACCGCGACTTTCGGCACCGCCGACAGCGGCAGATAGACATCGACGCGCGAGCCGAAGCGGATGAAACCGTAACGCTGCCCCCGCGCGAGCTTATCGCCAGCTTTGACGTAGCACAGGATGCGGCCCAGCGATGCCTTGGGCAAGGCCGCGTTGAGGAAGCTGCCCGGGTGGTACCACACTTCGCTGACTTCGCCATCGACCGGGCTGCGGTTGGAATGCACGTTGAATACGTTCATGAACACGCTCAGCTTGATGGCATCGCGTTTCAGATAAGGATCCTGCGCCCGCTCGACCACCACCACGCGCCCGTCAGCAGGTGAAAGCACCGCGCGCGGGGCGCCCGGGATCGAGCGCGCCGGATCGCGGAAAAACTGCAGGACAAAAAACGCAATGAACCAGAAGAATAGCGACCACGCCCAGCCCGCGAAAAACGTAACGGCGAGGGCCGCCGCAAATGCACCGGCGACAAACGGCCAGCCTTCGCGCGCGATAAACGGGTGGGGATAATTCATGGTGAGGTGTTAGGCGCAAGGCGTGAGGGGCGAAAGCGGCGGGTTAGCTCCGCCTCACTCCTCTCACCTCTCACC
>JAIOOZ010000090.1 GCA_021414185.1 Betaproteobacteria bacterium | reverse complement strand
CGCGTGGCCGAACGTGATCGTTAATGTGTTGGCGCCGAGACTGAAATCGCGCTGCCAGGTGCGGTCCGACGTGCGCGTCAGCACGCCGCTGCCCATGTGCGTCATGTTCACCGCCAGCACCTTGCCGACGTAGCCCTCCGCTATCAGCTCGCGCATGCGCATGTAAGCGGGAGAAGCGCGCCGCTGCAGGCCGACCATGGTGTGGACTTTCATCTTGCGGGCGAGTGCCGCCAGCTCCTCGGCCTCTTTTGTATTCTTGCCGAGCGGCCATTCGCAGTAAACATGCTTGCCCGCTTCGATGGCGTTTTTCGTCAGCACGTAATGCGCCGGCACGCGCACTGCCACCAGCGCTGCTTCGACTGCAGGGTTGGCGTGCATGGCCTTGTCGTTGCCGTAGGCGCGCTCGACGCCGTACTTTTCGCCGGCAGCCTTCGCCGTTTCTTCGTGCGCCGTGCAGACGGCGTAGATCTCGGTTTCCGGCAGGCGCTGCAGCGGCGGGATATGTGCGAGCGGCCCCCAGCGGCCGCCGGCACCGATAAAACCTACCCGCAAGCGCCCGGTCGTTGTCATGAACTTTTTCTCCTCGCTGTTTGGCAATGCGCAATCTTAACAGGTGGCGGGAACACCCCCTGCGCCGTCCGCGATTGATGCGCTATGTGGGCGGCCGCACTGACGCCGGGTTGATAACGCCGGATAGTGGCACGGGTTCGGACCAAATGCCGCGGTTCTACGCGAGCCGGGTGTCTGCAACTTTAACAGGAGAGAACAATGAATACAGTAATGAGAAACGCACTGGCAATGGCCGCAGTAGCCATGTCCGCGCAGGCGGCGGCAGAAGTCACCTTTTACGAACGCGAAGGTTTTCAGGGCCGCTCGTTCACCACCGATAAACAAGTCGAAAACTTCCAGCGCTTCGGCTTCAACGACCGCGCCTCGTCGGCGGTAGTCGTCGGCGACCGCTGGGAAGTCTGCGAAGACTCCCGCTTCGGCGGCCGCTGCCTCGTGCTGCGTCCGGGCCGCTATTCATCGCTGACCGAGATGGGCCTGAACGACCGCG
>JAIOOZ010000386.1 GCA_021414185.1 Betaproteobacteria bacterium | reverse complement strand
TTGGGCAGATGCGTGAAAGCCGGCGCCACCGCTTCGTGTTGCTTCGGCAGCGCCAGCCACGTCTGTATGCCGTGCAAACGCCGCGCCACGCGCTTGTCTTCGCTGGATGTGCGCTCGGAATGCACGATGCCGCGCCCTGCGGTCATCCAGTTGACGTCGCCCGGCGCGATGCTCTGCACGCTGCCCAGGCTGTCGCGATGCAGAATATTGCCTTCGAACAGGTAAGTCACGGTGGCGAGCCCGATATGCGGATGCGGCCGCACGTCTATGCCCTGGCCCGGCGCGAAATCCGCCGGCCCCATATGGTCGAAAAAAATGAAAGGCCCGACCATTTTGTCGGGAAAACCGGGCAAGAGCCGCCTGACTTCAAAGTCGCCGAGGTCCTTGGTGTGGGGTTTCAGTACTGTGGAGATGCCGGTGGTCATTGCCATGCCTCGAATCGAAAGGAGAGAACGCCTGAACGCGCCGGTTTTGCCCGACGCGCCTGCGCGCAGCGCTACTGTTCCTTGATGCCTGCTTCCTTGGCCGCTTTGCGGTAGCGCTCGATCTCCTTCGGCAGCAGATCGGCGATTTGCGGCACGGTGGCGATCCAAGCCTCGGCGCTTTCGTTGTCGAGAAATTTCTTCATTTCGGGGCCGGCCAGGCTCTTGTTGACGGCTGCGTTGATGAAATTCATGCGCTCCGCAGGCAGGCCGGCGGGCGCAAACAATCCCCACCACAGCTCGTACGTGTAGCCGGGCAGGCCCGATTGCGCGACCGTCGGCAGTCCCGGCAGCAGCGAAGTCGGTTTCTCGCTGGTAATTGCGATCACGCGCACGCGGCCGGCGCGCAATTGCGGATTGACCGCCGCGGCGCTCGCGATACATATCTCGACTTCGCCCGAGGCCAGCGCCGTCATCGCCAGTGAAATGCCTTTGTACGGGATATGCGTGAGCTTGATGCCGGCGGCCGACGCGAACAATGCGCCGGAGAAATGGTTGTTGCCGCCGGTGCCCGATGACGAATACTTGAGCCCGCCGGGATCTTTTTTCGCCAGCGCCACGAGTTCCTTGACGGTTTTTGCCGGCACCGACGGGTGTACCGCGACCATCATTGGCGCGCGCGCGATCATCGCGACCGGCACGATTGCGTGCGCCGGATCGAACGGCAGCTTTTCGCGTACCGCGGCGGTCGCGGGATACGAAGATGTGTGGCCGAGCAGCACATGTCCGTCGGGTTCGGCCTTGGTCGCGATCTCGGTGCCTATCATGCCGCTGGCACCCGGCCGGTTGTCGACGACGACGTTTTTGCCCCACGCGAGCGTGAGTTGCTGGGCGACGCTGCGCGTCATGATGTCGATCGATCCGCCGGCCGTATACGGCACGATGATCTGCACGTTGCGGGCAGGGTAGGCGGGCTGCGCCGCGGCGTGCGTGGCGATGCCGCCGAGCAGGCAGCAGATGAA
>JAIOOZ010000385.1 GCA_021414185.1 Betaproteobacteria bacterium | reverse complement strand
ACCGGGTCGCCTGAAGTGCAGGTTGCATTGCTGTCTGCGCGCATTACCGAATTGACCGAACATTTCAAGATACACGTCAAGGACCATCATTCACGCCGCGGCCTGCTGCGCATGGTGAGCCAGCGGCGCAAGCTGCTCGATTATCTGAAACGCTCGAACGTGGAAAAATATCGCGCCCTGATCGATCGCCTCGGTCTGCGCAAGTGATCCCACCGGAGTATCGGCGGTAGAAATTTGCGATTGCTTAAGTGGCCGGCCCGGCATTGCGTCCAGGACGGCCATGTTTGTTTTAACGCCTGTATTTTGATATCCCGGCCCGCGCAATAATGCGCGGCCCAATCGTGGCATAAAGGACAAGACAGTGAGCCCAATCAAGAAAACCATCATGTGGGGGCGTCATAAGCTGACGCTCGAAACCGGCGAGATCGCGCGCCAGGCCAGCGGCGCCGTCATGGTCAGCATCGAAGATACCGTGGTGCTGGTGACGGTGGTCGGCAAGAAATCCGCCGATGTAGCGAAGGATTTTCTGCCGCTGACGGTCGATTACCAGGAACGCACCTATGCCGCCGGCAAAATCCCCGGCGGCTTTTTCAAGCGCGAAGGCCGTCCCTCCGAAAAAGAAATTCTCACTTCGCGCCTGATCGATCGTCCTATCCGGCCGCTTTTTCCCGACGGCTATTACAATGAAGTGCAGGTCGTGGCGACAGTAATGTCTTCGAACAACGAAGTCGACTCCGACATTGCAGCGATGATAGGCACTTCGGCCGCGCTCGCGGTTTCCGGCATCCCGTTTAACGGCCCGATTGGCGCTGCGCGCGTCGGTTACGCCGACGGTCAATATGTCCTGAATCCGACCGCCACCGAACTGAAGACCAGCCAGCTCAACCTCGTGGTTGCCGGCACTCAGCAGGCGGTGCTGATGGTGGAATCCGAAGCCAATGAATTGTCTGAAGACATTATGCTGGGTGCCGTGGTGTACGGTCACGAGCAGATGCAGTCTGTTATCGAAGCCATTAACCAGATGGCCGACGAAGTGAACAACCCGGTGTGGGATTGGGCGCCGGCTCCCAAAGACGAAGCGCTGGCTTCGCGTATCGCGGCATCGGCCGAGAGCGATTTGAATGCGGCGTTCCAGCTCAAGGAAAAGCAAGCGCGTTCCCAGACCATCGACAATATCTGGAAACGGGTGTTCAACGAAGTCGGTGTCGGCGCCGAAGGCGGCCCGAGCGGCAATGCAGTCAAAGAAATCTGCTTCGCGCTGGAATCGAAAATCGTGCGCGGGCAGATTTTGAACGGCGAACCGCGCATCGACGGCCGCGACACGCGCACGATACGTCCGATTTCGATCCGTTCCGGTGTGCTGCCGCGCGCGCATGGCTCGGCGCTTTTCACCCGCGGGGAAACGCAGGCGCTGGTAGTAGCCACGCTGGGCACTTCGCGCGACGAGCAGCGCATTGACGCGCTGATGGGCGAATACACCGACCGCTTCATGCTTCATTACAACATGCCTCCGTATGCGACCGGCGAGACCGGCCGCGTTGGTTCGCCGAAGCGCCGTGAAATCGGCCACGGCAGGCTGGCCAAGCGCGCATTGCTGGCGGTACTGCCGTCGGCCGAGGAATTCGGCTATTCGATGCGCGTGGTTTCAGAAATCACCGAATCCAACGGTTCCAGCTCGATGGCGTCCGTATGCGGCGGCTGTCTTGCGCTGATGGACGCAGGCGTGCCGCTCAAGGCGCACGTGGCGGGCATCGCGATGGGCCTGATCAAGGAAGGCAACCGCTTTGCAGTACTGTCCGATATTCTCGGCGACGAAGATCACCTCGGCGATATGGATTTCAAGGTGGCCGGCACGGAAAACGGCATCACTGCGCTGCAGATGGACATCAAGATCACCGGCATCACCAAGGAGATCATGCATGCCGCGCTGGTACAGGCGCGCGAAGGCCGCCTGCATATCCTCGGCAAGATGAAAACCGCGCTGGAAACGCCGCGCACCGAACTGTCGGCTTACGCGCCGCGCATGATCACGATCAAGATCAAACCGGAAAAAATCCGTGATGTGATCGGCAAAGGCGGCGCAGTCATTCGCGCCCTGACCGAGGAAACCGGCACTTCAATCGACATTTCTGATGATGGTACGGTAACCATAGCTTGCGTCTCGTCCGAAGGCGGCGAACTTGCGCGCAGACGGATCGAAGAGATTACAGCCGACGTCGAAGTAGGGCGCATCTATGAAGGCACCGTGCTCAAATTGCTCGATTTCGGCGCGATCGTCAGCGTCCTGCCGGGCAAGGACGGCCTGCTGCATATT
>JAIOOZ010000384.1 GCA_021414185.1 Betaproteobacteria bacterium | reverse complement strand
GTGATTGCATGATCAGACTTGGCCGGTAGCGTGGTTCCTGGAAAAACTGGTTGTAAATCAGGTTCGACGCCGGCTGCGTCACATCCAGCCCGGTCAACTCCATCAATTCGAACGGCCCCATGCGAAAGCCGCCGACATCGCGCATCACGCGGTCGACATCGACAAAAGTCGAAATGCCTTCATCGACCAGATGGGTCGCTTCAAGCGAGAAACCGCGGCCGACCTGGTTGACGAGAAAACCCGGCGCATCGGTGCAACGCACCGGTTCGCGCGTCATGCGCTTGCCGATGGTGACCAGCGCTTCGCATACCCATTCTTCGGTCAGCAGCCCGGAAATGACTTCGACCAGCCGCATCAGCGGCACCGGATTGAAAAAATGGAAGCCGGCAAAGCGCTGCGGCGTCTTCAGTTTTGCGGCGATGCTGGTCACCGACATCGACGAAGTGTTGGAAACCAGTATGCAGTCCGGTGCCACGATATTTTCGAGTTCGCCGAATACCTGGCGTTTGACGTCGAGGTTTTCGACCACCGCTTCGATAACGACGTGGCACGGTTTGAATTCGGCCAGGGTATTCACGACTTTGATGCGCGCCGTGGCGGCCGCCGCATCTTCTTTGCTCATGCTGACTTTGATGCGCGCCGTGGCGGCCGCCGCATCTTCTTTGCTCATGCTGCCTTTTTCGACGGCACGGGTGAGCATCTTGGCGATGAAATCGCGCGCTTCATCGGCAGCGCCGGCCCGCGTGTCCATCATCAATACCTGCATGCCGCCGGCAGCGGCGACCTGCACGATACCGCGGCCCATCGCGCCGGTACCCAGAACGCCTACGGTGAGATCGGGTCGGTTTGCGTCAAACTTCATGTCGTCCTTTGTCGGGTAGTTCGTAATCGAAGCGCTGCAAACCGGCCGTTGCCGGCATTGCCATGCAAACAAGCGGGATTGCGCTGGAGAATGCGGACTTTGAAGGCTCCGTCTGTGGTCGAAATTATACCAGAACCACGCCGGCCATCGGCCCGCGACAGCCTCACTCCGCCTGTATCCCGGCCGCCCGTACCACCTTGGTCCATTTGGCAATTTGCGCCTGCACAAATGCTGAAAATGCCTCCGGAGAATTGCCCACCCCCTCGGCGCCGTTGGCGGCCAGCAGATTGCGCATGGCCGGCGAATTGACGCTGCTGGCCGACTCCGCGTTGATGCGGTTGACGATGGCGCGCGATGTTTTCGCCGGTGCGAGCAAACCCTGCCACGCGCTGGTCTCGAATCCCGGCAGCCCCGATTCAGCGACCGTCGGCAAATCGGGGGTCAGTGAAAATCGCTTTTCGCTGGTGACCGCCAGCGCACGTAAACGGCCGCTCTTCACGTGACCGACAGCGCTCGGCAGGCTCGCAAATGACAGCGAGATGCGCCCCGCGATCAGATCGGTCAGCGACGCGGCCGCACCCTTGTATGGCACATGCACCATGTCGACACCGGTCATCAGTTTGAACAATTCGCCGGCAAGATGCGGCGAACCCAGATTGCCCGATGATCCGAACGTGAGCTGCCCGGGTTTGCTTTTCGCGACCTGAATCAGGTCCGCCACCGATTTGATCTGCAGCGCGGGGCCAACCACCAGAATGTTCGGCGCGGTCGCCACCAGTGTAATGGGCGCCAGATCGCGTTGCTGATCGTACGGCAGCTTGCGATTGAGCGCGGGATTCACGCCAAACGAACTGGCGACCAGCAGCAGAGTGTGTCCATCAGCCGGCGCACGCACCACAAGTTCGATGGCGATGATGCCGCTGGCGCCGCCGCGGTTGTCGACGACTACCGTCTGACCCAGACGCTCACCCAGCCCTTCCGCCAGTGCGCGGCCGATAATATCGGCATTGCCGCCGGGCGACTGCGCGACAATCAGGCGTATCGGACGGTCCGGATACAGCGCATGCGCGTTCCCCGCCATCGACAGCGCGAGCAAAGCCGCCGCAAACCCACGCATCGACATTTCAGGTTTCCCGGTTTTTTTAACGGCCTTTGAAAACCGGTTTGCGCTTTTCCATGAACGCGGTCTGGCCTTCCTTGTAGTCCTCGCTCGTGTAGCAGTCGTCGACCATTTTCTGGCACAACGCCATGTCGCGCTCGGCGGGGTTGCGCAAATACTCGATGATGCTGCGTTTGACGGCCGCGATGGTCAGCGGCGCGTTGTTCGCGATGGTGTTAGCGTAATCGAGAGTGTATTTCTCCAGTTCGGCTCCCGGCACCACGCGGTTGACGAGATTCATCTGCAGCGCTTCCTGGGCAGTGAACTGGCGCGCAGTGAAAAATATCTCTGCCGTGAATGCGGGCCCCACCACATCGGCCAGCCGCTTGATTCCAGTGAAACGGTAACCGAGCCCGAGTTTGCCCGCCGGCACACCAAAACGCGCGTCTTCCGATGCGATGCGCATATCGCAGCCGACCGCCAGCGCAGTGCCGCCGCCTATGCAAAAACCGCGCACCATCGCAATCGTCGGCTTCGGACAGGTTTGCAGGGTCAGGCTCGCGCGGTCGGCGGTCGAGTTGTATTCCTCCACCGCTTCGGGGCTGGAGCGCTTTTCCTTGAACTGCGAAATATCGGCGCCGGCGACAAATGCTTTTTCACCCGCGCCTTTCAGGATGATCACACGGACTTCCGGATCTTTGGCATAGGCTTCGAGCGTGCTGGTCAGCCCCTGCCACATTTCAAGCGAAACGGCGTTGTGGCGCGCAGGATTGTTGAAAATGATCCAGCCGATGCCGTTCTCTTTTGTCGCAATGAGTTTGTCCGTGTTCGTTTGCATGACCTTGTCCGTTGGGTAAAGCGCGTATTTTATAGTATCGGCGCAGGCTTATACCGGCGGCACCCGCCGCCCAGGCGGGGCTGCGCCGCAGTCAAAGGACCGCGGCGCGGAAGACGGCAGTTATTTCGCGGTGCTTTCGAATTCGTAGGCGTCGTGAGAGTCGGTGTGCATCTCTAGCCCGGTGCCAGCTGATTGCACGTCGCCGCTGATCGCATGGAAACGGTTGCCGAGGACCGCGCCCGCGAGGCCGTGGCGCTGGAGCGGCATCGGCGGCAGGACGGACCACTCTTTCTTCGTCGCATCAAACCCTTCGAATGCACGAAATGCAGTCGAGAGGTTGTATTCCTGATGCTCGCCGCCGACGACGTAAACGCGGCCGCCGTGCACGCCGTAAGCGACCGCGCTGCGACCGGTGGGCATGCGTGCACGCACTGAATTCCAGGTATCCGTCGCCACGTCGTACTCTTCCACCAGATCAAGTCGATTGCCCCCACCCGAAATAAACGCACTGCCACTGCGTCCGCCCAGCACGTAAATCTTGTTGTTGACCGCACCGATCGCGAGATGATTGCGCGGTGTGGGCATCATGCTGCGCTCGCGCCATGTATTGGTCGCAGGATCATATTCTTCGACGGTGCCGACGGACCGATGCGCGCGCGCAGGATGAATCGCTGTTTCCTTGGAGCCCGGCAGCATGGTGGCGCCGCCGATCACGTAAAGCTTGCCGCCGACCGCTGCGGCTACTGCCGCGGCACGCTTAGTCGGCATTGGCGCAAGCTCTTTCCAGTTGTCGGCAGCCGGATCGTACTCGAACGCATTGTCGATCGGCTGCCACGCGGCGGGGCCAGATGCCGGCAACACGAACCCGCCAAACACATAGATCTTCCCGCCGAGTTCGGTGATCGCCACATGATGGGAGGCCAACGCCATAGGCTTTTTCTTGCTCCACTTGTCGGTGGCCGGATCGTATTCATAGACCATGCCTTTGGGTTTCCAGCCGGGCGCGAGGCCGGCAAACACGTAGAGTTTGCCGCCGGCTGCTGCACCGAGCACTTCTTCGGCCGGTTCGGGAAACGGCGCCAGCTTGACCCAGCGGCCCTGCGCGTATGCGGTTGCTTGCGCCAAGGCGAGGACCAACGCCGCCAGGAACAAGCATTTCGAACCAGTCGATCTATTCATTGTTTCCTCTCCGGTGAACAGTACGCGTCACAATCGTGCGCCTTTGCGGCGTCTTTTGTTGTGCGTCATTATAACTACGCCGGTTCGCCGCTGCTATTGGTCTGCGCGGGGTTTTACGGCATCATCGGCGTTTTCCCGATCCGCAGTATAGCGGCGGGCACGGAGGCGGAAAATGCGCATACTGCAATCGTTCATCGTCATGGTCATTGCGCCATGCATGGCCGTGGCCGCCGATAATTATCCGTCTAAACCCCTGCGCATGGTCATTCCCTACACCCCGGGCGGGCCGACCGACCTCGTCGGCCGCGCGCTCGCGTCGAAATTGCAGGACGCGCTGGCTCAACAGGTCATCGTCGACAACCGCTCCGGCGGCGGCGGCGTAATCGCCACGGAAATCGTCGCGCGCGCGCCCGCCGATGGCTATACACTGCTGCTGGGCACGCCGGGACAACTCGTTACGCTGCCGCTCCTGACGCCGAAATTACCGTATGACGCGATGCGCGACTTCGCACCCGTGACGCAGGTAGTGGTGTCGCCGCAGGTGCTGGTGGCCAACGCGAAACTGCCGGCGACGACGGTTACCGAGCTGATCGCGTATGCCAAGGCGCGGCCCGGACAACTTAATTATGCGTCGGTGCAGACCGGCGGCACCGGTCATCTCGGCATGGAATTATTGAAGCAGGCGGCCAACATCGACATGCTGCATGTGCCGTACAAAGGCACCGCCCCTGCCCTCACCGATATGATTGCCGGACAGGTTCAATTGATGTTCACCAGCTATCCTACCGTCCAGCCGCACATCACGGCCGGACGGCTGCGACTGCTGGCCACCGGAGCGCCCAAGCGCACGCCTGCGATACCGGATACGCCGACGATGTCGGAGACGCTGCCGGGTTACGATCTAGTTACGTGGTATGCCGTGTTCCTGCCGCGGCGCACGCCTCCGGCCATCGTCAACCGCTTGCATGCTGAACTCGTGAAAATCCTGGTATCGCCGGCAATCGAACGCCAGTTCGCGCAAAATGGCGTTGAGCCCACCAATACAACGCCGCAGGAGCTGACCGCTTATATGCGCGCCGAAACCGAGCGCTGGGGTAAAGTCATACGCACGAGTGGAATTCGCCTGGAGTAACGCGATGAAAAGGAAAAATCTGATGCGATGTGCAACGACGTGCCTGCTGACGGCAATGCTGACTATGGCCAGTGCCGCACCGGCGCAAACGTACCCGATACGCCCCATCCGCTGGGTAGTCACCTATCCACCGGGCGGTCCGACGGACGTCGTCGCGCGTGCCATCGGCGCCAAGCTGACCGAAGCATGGGGCCAGCAGATAGTCATCGATAACCGTGCCGGCGCGGGCGGCGTCATCGGCACGGATATCGCCGCCAAAGCAGTGCCCGATGGCTACACGCTGCTGTTCGGGACGTCGGCAGGCCTCACGATCAATCCGGCGCTCAACAGCAAGCTGCCGTACGACGCGGTGAAAGATTTCTCTCCGGTGAGCCTGCTGGTTTTGAACCCGCAGATCCTGGTGGTGCATCCCGCCGTTCCCGCAAATTCCGTGAAGGAACTCGTAGCGCTCGCCAAGGCGCGGCCGGGTCAGTTGAACTATGCGTCGGTAGGCATAGGGTCGCCGAATCACATGGGCATGGAATTGTTGAAGGCGCTGACCGGCATCGATATCGTGCACGTGCCGTATAAGGGCACCGGTCCTGCGATTACGGACTTGCTGGGTGGGCAGGTGCAAGTGATGTTCAACAGCATGCCGTCGGTGATCCCGCTGGTCGCCAGCGGCAAGCTGAAGGGCCTTGCTGTCGGCAGCGTGCAACGCTCCCCTGCGGTACCGGATATTCCGACCGTGGTGGAAGCCGGCGTGCCGGGATTCGAAAACGTTACCTGGTACGGCATGTTCGCGCCGGCGAAAACGCCGCATGACATCATCGTCAAACTCAACAAGCAGGTGGTGCAGATATTGGCGTCGCCGGAAATGGCGCAGCGTCTTGCCAGTCAGGGCGCAGAGCCGCGCAGCAGCACGCCCGAAGAACTGACGAAATTCATGCGCGTGGAATCCGAGCGCTGGAAAAAAGTCATCAAGACCGCGGGCATCAAGGTCGAATAGACCGGACCGGTTTCCGCGGCGCTACTCGCCGCCGCTATTGAGGCGCGCCGGGAATCCCGCCGCCGTCAGTGCGGCAATGATTTCGTCCGCGTGCGCGTGATCGCGCGTCTGCACCACGAATTCGACGGTCGTGGATTGCAGCGGCAAATGGGTAAACCTGCGCTGGTGATAGACATCCACGATGTTCGCGTTGGCAGTTGCCATGCAAGCGGTAACTTTAGCCAGCGACCCCGGCAGATCGCTGACTTCGACCAGCAGGCGCGTCAGCCGTCCTGACCGCACCATGCCGCGTTCGATGATCTCAGCCAACATCAGCAAATCGATATTGCCGCCGCACAGTATCAGGCCGACTTGTTTGCCTTTGAAGCGTTGCGGATAAGCGAGCAAAGCGGCAAGACCTGCCGCCCCCGCACCTTCGACGACGGTTTTTTCGATTTCCAGCAGCATCACAATTGCTTGTTCGAGCGCGCCTTCGCTCACCAGCAGCAGGTCGTCGACGAGTTCGCGCACGACCGGCAAAGTGAGCGTGCCCGGCGTCCTCACGGCGATGCCCTCGGCTATCGTGCTTGTGCCGAATTTCGCCTGTTGGCCCTGCACCGCGCAAACCATCGACGGATACCGCTCGGTCTGCACACCGATGATTTCAATACCGGGCTTGAGAGCTTTGGCGGCGATGGCGCAACCAGCGATCAATCCGCCGCCGCCGATGGGGACGATCAGCGTTTCGAGTTGCGGGCATGTCGCCAGCATTTCGAGCACCAGCGTGCCCTGCCCCGCGATGACTTTTTCATCGTCGTACGGGTGTACCGGCGTCAATCCGCGCGCTGCCGCGAGCGACTGCGCATGCGCTTGCGCGGCATCGAAATTATCACCATGCAATACCACCTCGGCGGCATGACTGCGCGTGCGTTCGACCTTGATGTTGGGCGTGAAGCGCGGCATGACGATCACCGCAGGAATGCCGAGCCGCCTCGCGTGGTATGCGAGGCCCTGCGCGTGATTGCCGGCCGAGGCCGCAATGACGCCGGCTGCGCGTTGCTGCGCTGTCAGGGACAGCAATTTATTGAGCGCGCCGCGCTCCTTGAACGCCGCGGTGAACTGCAGGTTTTCGAACTTGAGATAAACCTCGGCACCGCTCACCTCAGACAACGTGCGCGAATGCAGGCAAGGCGTATTGACGATTGCGCCGCCCAGCGCGGCGGCCGCGCCCTGCACTTCCTTTATGGTTACTGTCATGGTCAAGGCCGGATGAATTCCAGGCTGCGCATGAACCGTTCGCCTTCCTTGCGCAACTCGGCGCTGAGCTCAGCACTGAGTTCGGCCGGACGGCCGCGCTCCGAGTAACCGACGTCGACGATGAGGTTGATTTTGTTCGGATGCAGGCAGGTGACGCCGATATCTTCGGCGAGCAGGGTTCGATTGCGGGCAAGAGCTGCGTCGCGGTCCGTGTGCTTCAGGCGGTAACGTACGCACCATGCGGGAAAAGTATCGTCCACCGCGGATTCGAACTCGATGACCCGGAAACGCCTGGCATCCAATTCCGCCGTCCGCAGCTTGTTCACATATTCCTGAAATTTTTCGCGCGTTTCGAATTTGTCGTCGATAAGCCCCGATGTCGCAGTCGCGCCGAACGAATGCGTCGTTGAGTCCAGTCTTTTGCCAAACAACGCCAGCTCGCGGTTGCGCTGCATTTCAAACCAGTTTTTGCCCGGCGGCGGCAGCACGCGATAGCCGTCCATCGCGTAAGCCTTGGTGGTTTCGGTAATGGGCACGGCGTGCATTTGCGCCGCGGCCTCGCCCGCCAGCATGGCTGCGGAAAGCAATGCGCAGCGAACGATCCACCTGATCGATTCGCAGTCGTGCACCAGTTTTTTCATCGACATATCATCAGCCAGTCCACGGCGATTGCGCCATCAGGTCCGGCACGCACCGGGTTCAAATCGAGTTCGGCCAGCCGCCCATCGGTCGCGACGCCAAATTGCGACACCGAGCTGATCAGGCGCGTCAATGCCGCGCGATCTACCGCGGGGCTGCCGCGCACGCCATTCAGGATGGCTTTCGCTCTCAATTCGTCGAGCATGCTCCCCGCTTCCGCCGTTGTTACCGGCACCTTGCGAAAAACCACGTCCTTGAGCACTTCGACATGGATGCCGCCGAGGCCCACCATCACCACCATACCGTACGCCGGGTCATGGTGCAGCCCCACCACCATGTCGGCGCCGTCTGCCGCCATCTGCTGCACGAGCACACCGCTGAGCTTCGCACCAGGACTGTGCCGTCGCGCATTTTCGACTACCTGCGTATATGCAGCGGCGACTGCCGCGCCATCGGCGAGATTGAGCAGTACGCCACCCGCTTCGGTTTTGTGCAGTATTTCCGGCGATTCAATTTTAAGCGCGACGGGATAGCCCAGCGCCGCGGCGCAAGTCACGGCCTCTGCAGCATTTGCGGCAAGCCGCGTTTCCGCCAGGGCGACACCGCATTTACGTAGCAGTTCTGCTGCTTCAAGTGAAGAGACCGGCCCGGAAGTTACCGGCAAATTGAGCTGATGCGTGCGCATCCCGGAGCGCGCTTTCCCATCCGCCTGCCACGCCTTGCGCATGGCCGCGTAACGCACGAGGGCCGCAACCGCGTCCACCGCGGGTTCCGCTCCGCGTAACACTGCAATGCCGCGCGAGCGCAACGCCTGCAAGGCCTTATCGGAGGCGGCGACCCAGCAGACGACGAATGGCTTGTCGACCTGCGCCTTGATCTCCTCGAAGATGGCGATGAGGACATCGACGTAAGCATCCATCAACTGCAACCACACTATCCCCACGTGCACCTGCGGATCGGCCATCACGATTTTTACGCTTTCCCGCAACAGTGCCGGATCGGCCAGGAACTGGCCGGTGACGTCGACCGGATTGCCGCTTGCGCCAAAACCCGGAATGGTTTGTTGCAAGGCACGTTGCGTGGCCGTTTCCAGTACCGGCACCGTTAATCCCAGTTCCTCCGCGCGGTCCGCCATCAATACGCCGGCACCGCCCGATTGCGTGATGATGCCCAAGCCTGCGCCTTGCGGCAGACCGCAATAGGCAAACCCCTCGACCATGTCGAGCATATGCTCTTCGTTGCGCGCGCGGATGATCCCGAACTGGCGGATGACGCCGTCGAAGACCGCATCGGCGCCCGCCAGCGATCCGGTATGCGAGGCGGCGGCGCGCGCGCCCGAACTGCTGCGTCCGACCTTGGCGATTACCAGAGGCTTGCCTGCGGCCAGTGCGGATTCGGCAAGCGCGATCATTTCCGCGCCGTCGCGCAGGCCTTCGATGTAGCCGGCGCCGACTTTAATGCGCGGATCGGCCAGCACTTCGCGCATGACCTGCGCAAAGGTGACGTCGCTTTCGTTGCCGGTATTCACGAAATAACCCAGACCGAGTTCCCGCCGCCGCGCCAGTGCGGCGATGGCCGTGCCGAATGCGCCGGACTGCGTGACGAATCCGACCGGCCCGGGCGGTGTCGAGCCATCGGCGTACTGGCCGAATGTCGCAATCACGCGCTCGAATGCGTTGATCAATCCCAGGCAGTTCGGCCCGCACAGGCGCATGCCGAATTCGCGCGCTACCGAAGTGATTGCGGTTTCGAGATCGCGGCCACCATCGCCGATTTCGGCAAAGCCGGAGCTGAACACGATGACTGACTTGACGCCGCATGCCCCCAACTCGCGCAAAACCGGTGCCACGGCTTTGGCCGGTACCGCAACGATAGCGAGATCGACCGGCCCCGGAATGTCCGCGACAGACGGGTAGCAGGCGATGCCGTTGATGGATGGATACTTCGGGTTTACGGGATAGATTTTTCCCGCATAGCCCTTCTGAATGAGGTGCTTCAGCGGCCGGCCGTTGACCTTGGCAAAATCCGCCGAGGCGCCGACGATCGCGATCGACGCCGGGCTCAGCAGCGCATGCAGGTCATGCTTCAAAAAGGGATTTCAGGCGCCGGCCGTGGCTCAGCGCACAACCAGCACGGGTATCTTGGAATGGGTGAGGACTTTCGAGGTCTCGCTGCCCAGCAGCAGACCCTTCAAGCCTTTGCGTCCATGCGAAGCCATGATGATCAAATCGCATTTTGCTTTTTTGGCCTGTCGTATGATGACCTCGTAAGGCCGGCTGCTGCTGACCGTAACGGCGTCGCACCTGACGCCGGCGGACCGCGCGCTCGCTTTGACGGCGTCGACGATTTTTTTGGCGTGCCTGGTCGTTTCCTCGTCAAAACGCTTTTTCAGCGCATAAGCGTTCGGCAGCACGAAACCTTCGTCGATCACCATCTGGAATTCCGGCGTGACGTTCAGTGTGGTGACTTTTGCCTTGATGCCTTTGGCCAGCATGATGCCCTGCTTCACGGCTTTGCCGGCGAGCTTCGAACCGTCGGTCGGCAGCAAAATATGCTTGTACATATGCACTCCTGATTGCGGGTTTAGAGTGCGAACTGCGGACCGGCCAGCGGCGTGAGGCGGGCCCGCTCTAGTGCGGCTTATCGAGCAAATGCCGCGGCACCGGGACTGCAACGACCTCGATGCCTTCCTCGCGCATTTCCTCGACTTCCTCGCGCGACGCATTGCCGCGGATTTTTCTCTCGGGCGCTTCACGCCGGACGCATCGCGGGCCGCTTCCTTGCGTTGCGGCAATTGTGGCGCGCTGCCGCTGTTGATGTACGGCGCGTGCAGGCCCTTGTTGACCTCCGTGCTGCCGCACATGGGGCAGTTAAGCTGGGCTGCCTGCTGCTGACGTTCGAAATCGGCCGCCGAAGCAAACCAGCCTTCGAAGCCATGGTCGTTGCCGCATGTCAGATTGAAAACGATCATGCGGTTTGGGTTATCTGGTTCGAGTCCACGCCGGCAAGCTTACCATCGTCGCGACGCCTGTGCAGGACGCGACGTGCAGGCGGGACGATGACGCCCGAAGCCGGACTCGGACCGGCACAGCCGTTTCCAGCCGGCGTTTCAAGCGAGGAGTTACTACAATCCGCAACAGGCGACGATTCACGCTGAACATTGTAGCAGACGCTTGGCTGGCCAAAGTCGCCGACAAAAACTGTATATTCCTGCGCAATTAGCTTTTGATCAGCGCTATTTTCCGCATGTCACTATGGCCGCGGCGGCCAGGGAATCAATCTCCGAAGGGTCGAAACCTGCCTCGCGCAGAACGTCGACCGTGTGTTCGCCCAGGCGCGGCGCGGGAACCGGATCCGGCGGCTGAGTGGCGGACCATCTGGATGGAAGAGCAGTATTCATCATCGCGCCTTCAGACGGATGCCCGGTGTGCTTAAAAAAACCGACCGCCTTCAGATGCTCGTCCTGCATAAGGCTTTCCAGCGAGTGCAGCGGCATCACCGGAATGTCGTGCGCTTCGAACCTTTCCATCCATTCGGCCGTCGTTTTCGTCGCCAGGGCACCATTTACCATCGCATAGAAATCCACCAGATTGCGGTTGCGCTGCGCGCGTTCCCTGAAGCGCACGTCGGCTTTCAGCTCCGGCATGCAGATCGCGTCGAACAAACTCGCGCACTGCGCATCGGTGCCGATCCAGAAGCAGAGATGCCCGTCGCGGGTAGGCGACGGTTTGCGCTCGAACAACCTGGACGCCCCCATGCCGTCGATTGGCGGCACGAATGTTTGCCCCCACATGTGTTCGGACAACACGAACTCGGCCATGGTTTCGAACATCGGCAGCTCGACCGACTGGCCGACCCCGGTGCGCTCCCGACACAGCAGGGCCGCGAGTATGGTCTGCGTGAAGACCATCCCGCAGATGCGGTCGGACAGATTGAATGGCGCATAGTGGGCAGTGCCGGTAAGCCGCGCCTGCAGCGCCGGCACGGCGCAGAGCCCCTGGATCATGTCGTCGTAGGCAGGCTTGCTGGCATACGGACCGTCTTCGCCGAAGCCGACCGCGGCGCAGTAGACGATACGCGGGTTGACGCGGGACACATCCTCGTAGCTCAGGCCCAGCCGCGCCATCGCCGCCCGGCGGCTATTGTGAACGAGCACATCCGCGTTCCTGCAGAGCGCGAGCAGCACTTCTCTGCCCCGCGGTTGCTTGAGGTCGATGACGATGCTGCGCTTGCCGCGGTTCATATTCAGAAACTGCGAGGCCATGCCCGCATGCCGCGCCGGCCCCAGGGAGCGCCGGCCATCGCCGACCGCCGGTTCCACTTTCACGACGTCCGCGCCGAACCCGGCCAGCACCTGGGTCGCATACGGACCCAGCAGCATCAGCGTCAGGTCGAGCACGCGTATACCCGCCAGCGGACCTTGTCGTTTGTTCAGAGCCATGCGCGCACTTCCGCCCTTTGCGTCATTGCGCCGCTATCCCGGCGGCTTTCGTGACCTTGGCCCATTTCACAAGCTCGTTCTTGATGAATGCCGCGAACTCCTCCGGCGTGTTGGCCGCCGGCTCGGCGCCTTCGGCCGAAAGACGCTCGTTCAATTCGGGAGCGGCGAGAGCAGCGACCACCTCTTTGTTGAGCCGCGCGACAACGGACTTGGGCGTGCCGGCAGGAGCGAGCATGCCGAACCACGACCCCGCTTCGAAGCCGGGGTAGCCGAGCTCAGAGACCGTCGGCAGCTCAGGGGCCGCTTTGGT
>JAIOOZ010000383.1 GCA_021414185.1 Betaproteobacteria bacterium | reverse complement strand
CGCCTCATACAGCGGCAAAGTAGCGGGGAAACTGCCGAAGATCATTTCGATCTGGCCGCTGGCGAGCGCGGTGACGCCTTCGGCGACGCCTTTGTACGGCACGTGCGTGATGCTCACCTTGGCCATCGAATTGAAAAGTTCGTTGGACAAATGCGCCGAGCTGCCGATGCCCGACGACGCGTAATTGAGACGCCCGGGTTTGGCGCGCGCCAGCGCCAGCAGTTCTTTGACGTTTTTTGCCGGCACGGACGGATGCGACACCAGCGCGAACGGTACGATGACGACGTTGGAGATGGGCGCGAAATCGCGTTCGAGGTCGTAGGCAAGCTTCGCGCGCAGCGCCGGCTGCACGACGTCGGCCGCCGCTACCATCAATAAGGTGTAACCATCAGCCGGCGATTTGGCGACGGCTTCGGTCGCGATCATGCCGCCGGAACCCGGCCGGTTTTCGACTATCACCGAACCGCCGAGGAATTCCGACAGTTTCTGCGCCAGCATGCGCGCGGTGACGTCCGTGCCACCGCCCGCCGAGAATCCGACCAGAATGCGCACCGGCTTGGCCGGGAACGTCTGCGCTGAAACAACGCAGGAAAGTGCCAACCCTGCCGCGAGGCACCATCGCATCAACATATCCTCTCTCCTAGGGCGCTTATTCTAATACGCCGCGGCGCCGCGCTTATAGCAATCGATAAAATGCAAATAATAAAAGCTGATTGGACGCGGTCATGCAATGGGGCTAACTTCTCCATTCGCCGCGCTTGGTCGGTTTTCACCCGGAACAACATTCCGCCGTTGACAGAAACCGGGCCAGCGATTAAGGTAAATTGGAATGGAGTTCCACATATTGGAACGCCTTGTTACTAGCCTACCCCAGTTCTTCGCAATTCCGCAATATTGCGGCCGCGGCAGCATGACCCGGCCCGCCTTGGAGGAGTTTAGTTTGGATTCGTCGAAAAAAGCCGCCCGTGCGCGCGGCGCGCGCGGCGTCACCGCGCAAAATCTCAAACGCATGCTGCACGACGGCGGCGAAATCGCCGTGCTCGACGTGCGCGAAGAAGGCATGTTCGCCAAGCGCCACATGCTGCTCGCCTGTACCGCACCGCTGTCGCAGCTCGAACTGCGCGCGCCGCTGCTGGTGCCGCGCCGCAACGCGCGTGTAGTCGTATTGGACGGCGACGACGGCCTCGCGCAACGCGCCGCCGACGTGCTGCTGCGCAACGGCTACACCGACGTCGCGATACTGACGGGCGGCATCGAAGCCTGGGCGGCCGCGGGCTATGAGATCTACAGCGGCGTCAACGTGCCGAGCAAGGCGTTCGGCGAATACGTCGAACATCATTACGCAACACCGCGCATGGACGCGGCCGACATCAAGGGCAAAGTCGAGCGCGGCGAAAAAATCGTCATCCTCGACAGCCGCCCGCTCCACGAATACAAGAAAGTCAGCATCCCCGGCGGCATCGATTGCCCGGGCGCAGAGCTCGCTTACCGCGCGCACGATCTCATCGGCTCGCCCGATACGCTGGTGGTGGTGAATTGCGCGGGCCGCACACGCAGCATCATAGGCGCGCAGTCGCTCATCAATGCGGGCATCCCGAATCGCGTCGTGGCGCTGAAAAACGGTACCATGGGCTGGCACCTCGCCGGCTTCCAGGTGGCAAAAGACCAGGGCCTGATCGCCCCCGCGCCGACCGCCACCGGTCTGCGCAAGGCACGCGAATCGGCCGCGCGCGTCGCCAGGCGTTTCGGCGTGCAGTACATCAACGTCGCCAAGGTCACCCAGTTCGCGCGCGAGATGGACAAGCGCACGCTGTATGTATTCGACGTGCGCAGCCCCGAGGAATACGCCGAAGGGCATTTGCACTCGACCGTTTCCGCGCCCGGCGGGCAGCTCGTGCAGACCACCGACAGCTACGCCGGCGTGCGCAACTCGCGCATCGTGCTGGTCGACGACCACGGCGTGCGCGCCACCATGACCGCGTCGTGGCTGATCCAGATGGGATGGAAAGAAGTCTATGTGGTCAAAGATGCGCTGAGCTCAGGCCCGCTGCTTAAAGGCCCGGCTCAGCCCGAAGTGCTCGGCCTGTCGAAGCTGAAAAACGACCTGCTGGCCCCTGCCGCGCTCAAGCGCGAACTCGATCGCGGTGCGGCGACGGTCATCGACCTCGACAGCAAGCCGCGTTACGGCGAAGGCCATATTCCCGGTGCGTGGTATGCGATCCGTGCCAACCTCGCAGCCAATCTCAAAAAAATCCCCAATCCGCAGACCATAGTGCTGACTTCGGCCGACGGCATCGTCGCCCAGCTCGCGGCACCTGAGGTCGCGCAACTCACCGGCGCCCCGGTCAAGGTCTTGAGCGGCGGCACCGCAGCATGGAAACGCGAAGGCCTGCCGCTCGAGCAGGGGCTGACCAATCTCACCGACACCATAGATGACGTGTGGGTGCGCGCGCATGATCGCACCGAAAACCGCGAACAGGCGATGAAAGACTATCTGACGTGGGAAGTCGACCTGATCACGCAGATCGGGCGCGACGACGACGTCGAGTTCCGGCATTTCCCGGCGTAACGGGGGCGCCATGTCCGAACTTGCTTGCGATGTGGTGGTGGTCGGCGCCGGCAACGCCGCTTTATGCGCAGCGCTGTCGGCACGCGCGGCAGGCGCTTCGGTGATGGTGCTCGAACGCGCACCGGAAGACGAGCGCGGCGGCAACAGCCGCTTCACCGAAGGCTCGATGCGTTTCGCCTTCAACGGCCGCGACGATATCCTGAATATCGTGCCCGACCTCACCGAAGACGAAAAAGCCTGCACCGATTTCGGCAGCTACACCGAAGAGCAGTTTTTCGACGACATCGCGCGCGTCACCGATTACCGCGCCGACCCCGATCTTGCCGAACTGCTGGTCAAACGCAGCCAGGACACCGTCAAGTGGCTGCGCTCCATGGGCATTCGCTACATGCCGAAGTACGGCAAGCAGGCCTACAAGGTCAACGGCAAGTTCAAGTTCTCCGGCGGCGTGGTGCTCGAAGTGTGGGGCGGCGGGCCCGGCCTCATCGAAGCGCTCTACAAACTCGCGCGCGACCGCGGCGTCTCCATCAATTTCAATGCGCGCGCAATGTCGCTGATCCATGACGAAAAAGGCGTGCATGGCGTCAACGCGCGCATCGACGGCAAGGCGGTCACGATACGCAGCAAAAGCGTGGTGCTCGCCAGCGGCGGCTTCGAAGCGAATTCCGAAATGCGCGCGCGCTACCTCGGCCCCGGCTGGGATCTCGCGAAAGTGCGCGGTTCGCGCTTCAACACCGGCGACGGCATACGCATGGCGCTCGACGCCAGCGCCATGCCATACGGCAACTGGTCGGGCTGCCACATCCTGCCGACCGACATCAACACGCCCAACTATGGCGACATCACGCTGGGCGACGCCTTCCAGAAAAACAGCTATCTGTTCGGCATCATGGTCAATTCGGACGGCAAGCGCTTTTTTGACGAAGGCGCGGATTTCCGCATGTACACCTATGTTAAATGCGGGCTCGCGGTGATGAAGCAGTCGCAGCAGATGGCGTGGCAGGTATTCGACGGCAAGACGCTGCATCTCTTGCGCGACGAATACCGCATGAAACAGGCCACCAGGGTGCGCGCCGATACGCTTGAAGCCCTCGCGGAGAAACTCGAAGGCATAGACCGCGCGCAGTTCCTGCGCACCATCAAGGAGTACAACGCCGCGGTAAAAGCCGAAGTCCCGTTCGATCCGAACGCGAAGGACGGCCGCTGCACCAACGGTCTCGCCGTCAACAAATCGAACTGGGCGACTACCATCGACCAGGCGCCGTTCGAAGCTTTCGTCATCACCGCCGGCATCACGTTCACGTTCGGCGGCGTCAAGGTCAACACCGACGCGCAGGTGATGGACGTCGACGACCGGCCGATTCCCGGACTGTATGCGGCGGGTGAAATGGTCGGCGGTCTCTTTTATACCAATTACCCCGGCGGCAGCGGACTCATGTCGGGCGCCGTATTCGGCAAGATCGCCGGCGCCGCGGCCGCGCGGTAAGCTTGATCCCGCAGGACGGACGGCGAACGCGCCGGCCGCTACAACAAGATACGTACTGAGGAGTTCACACATGGCTACCAGCGCAACGCGCCTGCAGACCGCGGCCAAACCCGCGCAATCCATTTCGCAAAGCATCGCCGAGCACGTCGTCGGCTGCGGTTATTCGGCTCTGCCCGCATCGTCGATCACGGCGGCGAAGCGGCTGATGCTCGACACGCTGGCAGTCGGCTGGGCCGGCACCAGCGCGCCGGGCGCGCCCGAAGCGCACGGACTTCTGACCGAAGAAGGCGGCCGCGGCGACAGCTCGCTGTGGGGCTTCGGCGGCAAACTTCCGCCGGCGCAAGCGACATTTCTCAACAGCATTTCGGGCGGCGCGCTCGACTACGACGGCGTCAACACCGTGCACGCCGAAATCGTGGCGCTGCCCGCGGCTCTTTCCATCGCAGAACGCGAACATTCAAGCGGCAAGGATTTCCTCGCGGCTTTCGTGATTGCCAGCGATCTCTGCTCGCGCTTCGGCGATTCGATCACCGGCACGCACAAAGGCTGGTTCACGACTTCCATCTATGGTGGCTTCGGCGCTGCAGCCGCAGCTGCCAAGCTGCTTAAACTCGACGCGACAGCGACGCGCCATGCGCTCGGCATTGCACTAAGCCAGGCGGCGGGCACCCAGCAGTCGAACATCGAACAGGCGCTCACCAAGCGGTTCCAGGGCGCGCTCGCCGCGCGCTCCGGTGTGTTCTCGGCACTGCTCGCACAACGCGGCATCACCGCCCCGCGCGAAGCCATCGAAGGCAAGTTCGGCCTCTTTGCGCTGTACCAGGAAGGCAATCCGCTCAAAATACTCGACGGCCTCGGCCAGCGTTTCGAGCACGAGAACACCGCGATCAAGAAATATCCGTGCTGCGCGTGCAGCCACGCCTCACTTGAAGCGGCATTCGGCCTGATCCGCGAATACGATCTGAAGCCAGACGACGTCAGCGCGATCGAAGTCACGCATTCCACCTTCATGCATCGCCTCGTCGGCGCGCCTTTTAACCCGGGCGACAACCCGCAGGTGTCGGCGCAGTTCAGCGTGCAGTACGCACTCGCCTGCGCCTTGCTGCGGCGGCGGATGAGCGTGGCCGATCTGGAAGATGCCGCGATACACGACCCGGCCATCAAAGCCATCACCGCGCGCATCCGCATCACCGTCGACGACACCCTCAAGAGCTCGCGCGCGCCGGCCAGCGTCAGCATGACCACGGCAAAACATGGCACGCTCTCGCGCACCACCGAAAAATTTCCATGGAGCCCGCAGGACCCGCCCGCGGCCGCCGCGCTGCAGGAAAAACTCGACGCGTGCTTTGCCGCCGGCGTAAAGCCGCTTTCAAAGGAACGCAGCCGGCTGCTGATAGAGCGCGTACAAAACATCGAAGCGGTCAGCGACATGTCGGCGTTTTTCGCCGGCATCATGTAATGCCGCGCAAGTTCTTTTCGCTGGCCGCGCCGGCAATTCAATGCGCGGCCGGCGCCCTGTTCGCGCTGACCGCCTGCGCGCAAGACTTTCCTGCGAAACCGCTGCGCATCCTGGTGCCCAACGCGCCGGGCGGCAGCACCGACATACTCGCGCGCATCGTCGGCGAACGCCTCAACGACAAATGGGGCCAGCAGGTCATCATCGACAACCGGCCCGGCGCCGGTGGCAATATCGCCGCCGAACTCACGGCGCGCGCAGCGCCCGACGGCTATACATTGTTTCTCGGTTCGATGAGCACGCAAGCCGTGAATCCGAGCCTGTATGCGAAATTGCCGTTCGATGCGGCGAAAGATTTCGCGCCGGTGAGCCTCGTCGCCAACAGCGCAAACCTGCTGCTCGTGCACCCGTCGATTCCAGCGAACTCGGTCAAAGAGCTGATCGCCCTCGCGCGGGCACGTCCGGGCCAGCTTAATTATTCGTCTTCCGGCAGCGGCAGCTTCAATCACATGTCGGCCGAACTGTTCAAAATCAAGGCGCGAGTCGAGATGACGCATATCCCGTACAACGGCGGCTCTCCGGCGCTGATTGCGCTGGTGCGCGGCGAAGCGCAGTTGGTGTTCATCACCACTGCGCCCGCGCTGCCCTTCGTGCGGTCCGGCCGCCTGAAGACGCTGGCGGTATGCGCTGCCAAACGCCATCCGCTGTTCCCCGCGCTGCCGACCGCAAGCGAATCGGGACTGCCCGGCTTCGAAGTCGGCACCTGGTATGGAATACTTGCGCCGGCCGCCACGCGCCCCGACGTCGTCGCCAAACTGAATGCGGCGATTGCGGACATGGTCAAAGCGCCCGCGACCTATCAGCGCCTGCTCGATTCCGGCGTCGAACCCGCATCCAACACCCCGGAGCAGTTCGCACAGTTGATCCAGCGCGACACCGAAAAATGGGCCGCGCTCATCAAGACCACCGGCGCTAAAGCCGAATGACCATCAAGGACATGGAATAATGGACGACAACGTCAACCGCATCGCCGATTACGCGCACGCTTTCAAATTTTCGGACGTGCCGCCCGCGGTTTTGCACGACTGCAAGCGGCGCGTGCTCGACACGCTGGGTGTAGCACTCGCCGCATATCACGCCGAGCCCTCTACGATTGCCCGCCAGCTTGCGCAGCGCGTGAGCGATCCGAAAGGCGCAACCATCATCGGCACTGTGCATCGCGCCCTGCCCGAGCTCGCGACTTTCGCCAACGGCGTGATGATGCGCTACCTCGATGGCAACGATACCTATCCGGGCGGCGGCGGCCACCCCAGCGACATCCTCGCCGCGGTGCTGGCGATGGCCGATGCAACGCACGCTGACGGCAAGACGGTGGTCGCAGCGGCCGTGCTCGCTTATGAAATCTACGGCAGTCTCTTCGAAGCTGTCGTCATGCGTGAGCGCGGCATGGACCACGCGTTCTATACGGCGGTGGCAAGCGCGGTGGGTGCGGCGAAAATCCTCGGCCTTTCGCGCGACAAGATCGCGCAGGCGGTCACGCTGGCGATCACACCCAACCTGCCGCTGGAAGTCACGCGGCGCGGCAATCTCTCGATGTGGAAAGGCTGCGCCGCCGCCAACGGCGCGCGCAACGGCGTTTTCGCGGCGCTGCTCGCTGCGGGCGGCATGACGGGCCCCGACGAGCCGGTCGAAGGCGGACACGGTCTGCGCGAGCTCACCGGCAAATTCGACCTGCCGCAATTCACGCCAAGCGGCGGGACTCACCGCATCACGCAGGCCAATATCAAATGGTTCCTGTCCGAATACCATTCGCAGGGGCCGATCGGGCTGGCGCTGCAGCTGCGCTCGCAACTGAAAGCCGAAGACATCGCAGCGGTGGAAGTTTTCACTTACTGGTTTGCGTGGAGCGAAATCGGCAGCGAACCCGAGAA
>JAIOOZ010000382.1 GCA_021414185.1 Betaproteobacteria bacterium | reverse complement strand
TTTTCACCCCCATCCCAACCTTCCCCCATCGAGGGGGAAGGAGTCTTACGGCTTCGCATTGACCGAATACGCGCTTTCCGGACACACGAAAGGCTCCGGCACCAGCGGGCTGGCCAATACGTCATCGACAACGCGAGCAATAGTCGTGCCGACCGGCTTGATATTGGCCGCCTTGCAGGCTGCGACCACCGCGTCGAGCGACGCAATCAGCCGCTTGGTCACTGCATTGCTCTCGTCGCTGTATTCGTAGTGATTGTGGGAAATGATGACGATTACCGGAATTTTGGGCGCGCGCGCCACGGTCTGCGCGAGAATATTGTTCGCTATCGTCTGGTAGCTGATGCCGTGCTTTCCCGGCCAGTCGGTATCGGGACGCAGGTCGGAGTGCATGGTGCGCCCCTTCGCCCCGCTGATCGCGCTCGAGAAATCGACCGACACCGGTATGTTGGCGAACTCGAGATTGCCGCGCACCTGGCGGAAACACGCGTTGGCGCGATGCGGGTCCGGTTCTGCGCCACTCCACACCGTTTCCACATCAGGCCACACGCGCCCGGGCACCGAGCACGAACCGCCGCGGAAACCGGTTTCCGCGAGCACCCGAAATACATCGTCGTTGGCGGAAAACGAGCCCGGCCGGAAATACAGCGGCTGATAGCCCATCGCCTGCCGCCACAATGCCGACGACTCCGCGAGGCACGCGCGCTGCTCGTCGGCAGACATGCCGCCGTAATTGGCAAGAAAGCGTTTCTCGGCAGACATGCCGCCGTAATTGGCAAGAAAGCGTTTCTGTTCGTAACGCCACATCGAATACTTCCACGGATGCATGTGCAGCCCGAGGCAGGCGCCCTGCTTCTCCAGATCGGCGAACACTTCAGGCTGTCCGAGCACCGTTTCCGGATGCACGAAATAGCTGGCCGGAAAGCCGTAACGCTTGCCGATATTGAAATAACCCCTGACGGCGCGCTCGCCATGTGCCCAATCGCGCGGCCCGGTGGCCTGCGCATGCGTGGTCGCCAGCGTGGGTTCGCAATCCATCGTCAGCAGGATGTTGATTTCTTTCATTGGCAATACCTTTTCAGTGCGCGAAACGAATTGTGGATGATTTTGGTGCAGGATCGCCGCCATGGACATAGCGCGGAGAGTCCAACGCATTTTTGCCGCCGCGACTGCGCTTGTCAATCGACCCGCGGCGCGCGGCCGCCATGATAGTATCGGTTTCCCTGCAGAAATCTCGCTGCACTCCAAGCGCCAACGTGACACAACCCGCTTCCACCCCGCCCCGCTGGCAGTTCTGGATCGACCGCGGCGGCACCTTCACCGACGTCGTCGCGCGCAAACCCGACGGCAGTCTCGTCACGCACAAATTACTGTCGGAAAATCCCGGGCGCTATCGCGACGCCGCGGTCGCCGGCATCCGGCACTTGCTGGGCATTGCGGCTGACCAACGCATTCCGGGCGAACTAATAGACGCCGTGAAGATGGGCACCACCGTCGCCACCAACGCGCTGCTCGAACGCAAAGGCGAACGCACCGCGCTGTTCATCACGCGCGGCTTTCGCGATGCGTTAAGGATCGCGTACCAGAACCGCCCGCGCATCTTCGACCGCCACATCGTGCTGCCCGAGTTGTTGTATTCGCGCGTGGTCGAGGTCGATGAGCGCATGGGCGCGCGCGGTGAAGTCGTGCTGGCGCTCGACGCCGAAAAAACCCGCGGCGCTCTCAAGCAGGTATACGACGAAGGATTCCGCTCCATCGCCATTGTGCTGATGCACGGCTACCGCTATCAGCAGCACGAAAAAATCGTCGCCGACATGGCGCGCGCAATCGGTTACACCCACGTCTCGGTTTCGCACGAAGTCAGCCCCCTGATGAAGCTGGTGAGCCGCGGCGATACGACGGTGGTGGATGCCTATCTGTCACCCATCCTGCGCCGTTACGTGGATACCGTGGCGGGCGAGCTGCAGGATGTGCGGTTAATGTTCATGCAGTCGAACGGCGGGCTCACGGACGCGCGGCGCTTCCAGGGCAAGGATTCGATATTGTCGGGGCCGGCAGGCGGCATCGTCGGCGCCGTACGCACTTCAGAAACAGCAGGCTTCGGCAAGATCATCGGTTTCGACATGGGCGGCACTTCGACCGACGTGTCGCACTATGCCGGCGAATACGAACGCGCATTCGAGACCCAGGTTGCCGGCGTCAGGATGCGCGCGCCGATGATGAGCATACATACGGTGGCGGCCGGCGGCGGTTCCATCCTGCATTTCGACGGCGCGCGCTACCGCGTCGGCCCCGATTCAGCGGGCGCGAACCCCGGCCCCGCGAGCTATCGCAAGAACGGTCCGCTAACCGTCACTGACTGCAACGTGATGCTCGGCAAGATCCAGCCGCAATTCTTCCCGCCGGTGTTCGGCGCCAACGGCGATGCACCGCTGGACGCGGCCGTCGTGAAGCAGAAGTTCGCCGCACTCGCGCAGGAAATCCAAAGCAAAACCGGCAATGCCCGCACGCCCGAGCAGGTCGCTGAAGGTTATGTGGACATCGCGGTCGGCAATATGGCCAACGCCATAAAGCAGATTTCCGTGCAGCGCGGCCACGACGTCACCGAATACACGCTGTGCTGCTTCGGCGGCGCCGCGGGCCAGCATGCGTGCCTCGTCGCCGATGCGCTCGGCATGACGCGCGTGTTCCTGCATCCGCTGGCCGGTGTGCTCTCGGCCTATGGCATGGGCCTTGCCGATATCACCGCTATGCGCGAAGAAGCCGTAGAAGCCAAGCTCGACGCCGCGAATCTTCCGTTATTGCACGACGCCCTGGAAAAACTTGCGGCGGCAGCCGGCGGCGAACTGCTGCGCCAGGGCGTGGCGCCGGAGCGCATACGCACCGTCAGGCGCATCCATTTGCGCTACGACGGCACCGACTCCGCCCTGGTAGTGAATTTCGGCGCGCTTGCCGACATGGTCACGCAGTTCGAAGCCGCCTACCGCATGCGCTACAGCTTCCTGATGCCGAGCCGCGCATTGATTGCGGAAGCCGTGTCGGTCGAAGCCATCGGCGTATCCGATGCGCCGCTCGAGACCGCCGCACCCGCTGCGCGCAGCAGCGGAACTCCGGTCATCGCCGAAACGGTCACCATGCATACGGGCGGCCGTGCGCACTCGACGCCGGCCTACCGCCGCGATGCACTGCTGCCCGGCGACCAGGTGCGCGGCCCCGCCATCATCGCGGAGCAGAACGCGACCACCATCGTCGAGCCGGGATGGCAGGCGACGGTAACGAAACTCGATCACCTCGTGCTTGAACGCGTCGAAGCCCGCCCGCAGCGCGTTGCCATCGGCACCAGCGTCGATCCGGTCATGCTGGAGATTTTCAACAACCTCTATATGTCCATCGCCGAACAGATGGGCCTGCGCCTCGCCAACACCGCGTACTCGGTCAATATCAAGGAGCGGCTGGATTTCTCGTGCGCGGTGTTCAACCAGAACGGCGAGTTGATCGCGAACGCGCCGCATATGCCGGTGCATCTGGGCTCGATGGGTGAATCCATACGCACCGTGATCCGCGAGAACACCGGAAAAATGCAACCCGGCGACGTTTATGTGCTCAATGCCCCCTATAACGGCGGCACCCATTTGCCTGACGTAACGGTCATCACGCCGGTCTTCGACGACCCCGCCCCCGCTTCGTCTTCCGCCTCTCCCCTCTCCCCTCTCGCCTCTCGCGTCCTCTTCTACGTCGGCTCGCGCGGCCACCACGCCGATATCGGCGGCATCACGCCGGGCTCGATGCCGCCCGACAGCAAGGTGGTCGAGGAGGAAGGCGTCCTGATCGACAACTTCCTGCTCGTCGAACGCGGCACCCTGCGCGAACAGGAAACCATCGCACTGCTCTCTTCCGGCAAATATCCCTGCCGCAACGTCGCGCAGAACATGGCCGACCTGCGCGCGATGATAGCCGCCAACGAAAAAGGCGTGCAGGAACTGCGCCGCATGGTCGCGCATTTCGGCCTCGACGTCGTGCACGCCTATATGCGCCACGTGCAGGACAATGCCGAAGAATCGGTGCGCCGCGTGATCAACGTGCTGAAAGACGGCGCGTTCGAATACCCGATGGACCACGGCGCCATCATCAAGGTCGCGATCCGTTTCAACCAGGAAAAGCGCACCG
>JAIOOZ010000089.1 GCA_021414185.1 Betaproteobacteria bacterium | reverse complement strand
TCGCGGCTCTGCAGGTAGTTCGACACCATCGTCGGTATGCCTACGCCGAGATTGACGTAAGTGCCGTCCTTGACCAGCGCGGCGGCGCGCTTGGCGATGCCCGCGCGCGTGAGCGCGGGCTTGCCGTTGTAGAGGCGCGGCTTGTCGGACGGCCGGCGCTCGGGACGGCGCCACGCTTTGCCGTCGACCACCTGCGTGGTCTTGACGATGCGCGACACGAAGATGCCCGGCAGGTCGATCAGCTCGGGTAGGATCACGCCGGGCTCGACGATTTCATCGACTTCCACGATGGCGACCCGCGCGGCCTTGGCGAAGCTCGGATTAAAATTCTGGCTGCCGCCGCGGAACTGCACGTTGCCGAGACGGTCGGCGCGGTAACCGCGCAGGAACGCGTAGTCGAGATGTATCGCGTGCTCGAGCACATGTGTCTTGCCGTCGAACTCGCGCGTTTCCTTGCCGTTGGCAATATCGGTGCCGACGCTGGTCGGCGAGTAGAAGGCCGGTATGCCGGCGCCGCCCGCACGGCAGCGCTCGACCAATATGCCCTGCGGCACGAGTTCCACTTCCATCTCGCCGGCAGCGATCTGATCTTCGCTCGAAGTCGGCGTGCCCGGCCGCACCGAAAACGCTGCGATCAATTTCCTGATCTGCTTGTTTTCAGCGAGGATCTGGCCGCGTTCCGCGCCGGGGTCGCCCAGCGAGTTGCAGACGATGCAAAGGTTCCTGGTGCCCTTGTCGCGCAAGGCGAGTATCAGGCTGGTGGCGAACCGGTGGCCGACGCTGAACCCCGCGATGGCGATGGTTGCGCCATCGGGAATGTCCGCGATGGCCTGTTGGGGTGTGGGGATTGCCTTGTCCATGCCGATTTCCTCTGTAAGCTGCTTTTTATATTTCTTGATGCCGGGCGGGCAGACGGCGATTCTACAATCAAACCCCGGCTCGCGCGGCGCGCAACGCGTCAGCCGTTCTGTGACAAAATCGCAACCAGGAGGAGTTCCCATGATTGATTTTGCCAAGCGACGGCTCGCACGCGGCCTGATGGTTGCTATCGCTGTCGCCACGCCGTGTCTGGCGGCGGCGCAGGCTTTTCCGAACAAGCAGCTGCGCATGATCATCGGGTTTCCCGCCGGCAGCTCGAGCGACGTCGTCGGGCGGCTGGTAGC
>JAIOOZ010000473.1 GCA_021414185.1 Betaproteobacteria bacterium | reverse complement strand
GATCTCGCCTCCAGCACGCCCGAAGCTTTCGCCGCCCTGATCAAGGCCGACGTGCCGAGATGGCGCAAGATCGTCAAGGATTCCGGCGCGAAAGCGGACTGAGCGACTGCCAGATACACCATACTTTTAAGTGCGGGCTTTGCGGACACGTTCACCGTAGCTTGACATCTGATGCGTGATGCATTAGCATCTGATGCATGCGTACCACCCTCGATATCGCCAACGATGTACTGCAGGCTGCCAAGGAGCGCGCGCGCCGCGAGAAAAGAACCACCGGAGAAATCATTTCGGAACTCGCCCGTCACGCTTTGAACGCGCCGCCGGAGACGCCAACAGCGCGGGCGCCAAAAGCGGTCTATGGCTTGCGGCCGTTCCCGAAACGCGGCGGCATTGTCACCAACGAGCTGATAGACAAGCTGCGCGAAGACGACGCTTACTGATCCGATGCGCGCGCTGCTGGATGTGAACGTGCTAATCGCCCTGCTGGACGCCGATCATTCCCTGCATTCACGCGCTACAAAATGGTTTGCCGGCGAGGCAAAGAGCGGTTGGGCATCGTGTCCCATAACCCAAAACGGCTGTATTCGTATCATGTCCCACCCAAGCTACCCGCACGCCCTGTCCGTGCGGGCAGTCATGGAGCGCCTTGCGGACGCAAGCGCAACCATACTTCATGAGTTCTGGCCGGACAGCGTAAGCCTGCTCGATGCCAAGGTCGCCGATTCTTCCCGCATACATGGCCCGCGCCAACTCACCGACCTCTACCTGCTGGCACTCGCTGTCCAGAATAACGGCCGGTTCGTCACATTTGATACGTCAGTTTCAATTGACGCCATCAGGAAAGCTGAAAAAAAGCATCTCCTGACGCTTTAGCGGTCAACAAAAATATTAGAAACGGTCGGGACGGAACGGCGTGATATCGATGTTCGGCTGCCGGCCGGCGACGAGGTCGGCGATGATACGGCCAGTCGGCGCGCTGCCGACGAGGCCCAAGTGGCCGTGGCCGAATGCGTAATAGGTATTCGCGAATTTCGTGGCGCGGCCGATGACCGGCATTGAGTCCGGCATCGAAGGGCGCCGCCCCATCCAGCGCGTGGCGTCGACTTCGCGCACGTTCGGAAACATGCGCTTCATGTGCTTCATCAGCACGTCGGCGCGGCTGTAGTCGGGCTCGGCTTCGATGCCGGCGAATTCGGTCTGCCCGGCGATGCGCATGCCCATTTCCATCGGTGTGATGAAAAACTTGTTCTGCGCCGAAGCCACCGGCATCGGCAGTTCCAGCGAAGGATCGGAGAACGTGACGTGATAGCCGCGCTCGGCTTCGAGCGGCACACTGTCGCCCAGCTTCGAGCTGAACTCATTGGAGTGCACGCCCGCGCACAGCACAAGGTTTTCGACTTCGAGCCGTCCCGCATCGGTGTTGATCGCACGCGGGCCCTGCGGGCCGATTTCGATGTCGAGCACTTTGCGCTGGAGGATCGTGCCGCCGTCCTGCTGGAACTGGCGCGCGTAAGTCTTCGTCAGGCGCTCCGGATTGATGACGTAGCCCTGCTCGGGCAGATGCACGCCGCGCTCGTAGTTGCGGCCCAGCGCCGGCACCAGCCGCTCTATGCCTGCCGCGTCGATTTCGTTGCAGATCACGCCGCGGTCGCGCCGCAGCTTCCACGCCAGCGCATCGTTGCGATAAGCCTGGTCGGTGTCATAGACGACGATATAGCCGCTCTTGCGGATGATATCGCTGCAGTTGGCGTTCTGCGCCAGCGGCGCGTGCGCGTCGAAAGTCTGGTTCAACATGCTGATCAGCGCGTCGGCGATGTATTCGACCTTGGACCGCGACGTGCTGCCGACGAAGCGCATCAGCCACGGCAGCGCCTGCGGGAAATACGACAAGCGTATCTTGAGCGGGCCCATCGGGTCGGCAAGATAGCCGGGCACTTTTTTCAGGATGCCGGGCATCGCGATCGGCACGCAGGAGCCGGGCGACAATATGCCCGCGTTGCCGAACGACGTGTATTCGCCTGGCGGACGCATGTCGACTATGGTGACGTCATGGCCTTCGCGGCGCAGGTAAGCCGCGGTGGCAACGCCGACGATGCCGGCGCCGATGATGGTGATCTTTTTCATGGGGATTCCAATTTGCGGGGAACTGCGGGTGCCTCAATTATGGCAAAATTCACGGCAACATGTTTCACAGAATCCCCGCACGCATTTCCTCCCCCTTTACATGTCCAGCTACGACAGCATAGTCATAGGCGGTGGCCTCGTCGGCTCGTCGGTCGCCTACGGGCTCGCGCGGCGCGGCCTGAAAGTCGCGCTGCTCGACGAAGGCGACGTTGCTTTCCGCGCGTCGCGCGGCAACTTCGGTCTGGTATGGGTGCAAAGCAAGGGCCTGGGCGTGCCCGAGTACCAGAATTGGTCGCGCCAGTCATCGATGCTGTGGGACGACTTCGCGCAGGAACTCAGGCAGGAAACCGGCGTCGACACTCAACACGAGCACAAGGGCGGCATCCACGTCTGCATTACCGAGAAGGATTTCGCCGAGCGCAAGAAATACATGGAGCAGATGCACCTCGAGGCCGGCGAAACCCGTTTCGAATACGAGATGCTCGACCAGAAGGCGCTGAAGAGCGCAGTGCCGGAGATCGGCCCCGAAGTCGCCGGCGCGAGTTTCACGCCTTACGACGGCGCCGCCAACCCGCTCTACCTGCTGCGCAGCCTGCACGCGGCATTCCTCAAGCGCGGCGGAAAATATTTCCCGCAGAGCAAAGTCGCCGCCATCAAGGCCGCTCCGCACGACTTCACCGTCACCGCCGGCGGCGCCACCTTCAACGCGCCTAAGCTCGTGATCGCGGCGGGTCTCGGCAACAAAGCGCTGGGCCCGCTGGTCGGACTTAACGTGCCCGTCGATCCCGTGCGCGGGCAGATCTTCGTCACCGAGCGCGTCAAGCCGGTGCTGAGCATGCTGACGATCTGGGTGCGCCAGATGGCCGAAGGCAGCATCATGATCGGCGAATCGCGCGAGGACGCTGGCTACAACGACGTCACCACGCCCGAAGTGCAGCAGGAAGTCGCCGCTCGCGCTGTCACCATGTTCCCCTTCCTCAAGGACGTGCGCATTGTGCGCCACTGGGCCGCGCTGCGCGTGATGTCGCCCGACGGCTTGCCGATCTACGAGCAGTCCGCCACCTGTCCCGGCGCTTTCGTCGCCACCTGCCACAGCGGCGTCACGCTGGCCGCGGCGCATGCGCTGCGCTATGCCGGGTTTGTAGCCGACGGCGCGCTACCCGCCGAAGTCGCGCGCTTCACTAATAAGCGATTCGATGTTCAAAACGCTGCTTGAATCCGGCGTCACCGTCGCCGTCACCATCAACGGCACGCCTTTCGCGGCGCCCGCGGGCTGCACTGCCGCCGCGGCAATGCTGCTCGCCAA